>JAHEKO010000438.1 GCA_024638355.1 Acidobacteriota bacterium | reverse complement strand
GAAGCGCCAAGCTCGACCTCCTCTACGACCAGGTGGCCGAGGTGCTCGACGAAGGTCACAAGGCGATCGTCTTCTCGCAGTTCACCAAGCTCCTCGATTTCGTGCGCAAGGATCTCGACGAGCGCGGAATCACCTACGCCTACCTCGACGGCCAGACCCGCGACCGCGGCGCCGTCGTCGAGCAGTTCCAGACCGATCCCGGCACCAACCTCTTCCTGATCAGCCTCAAGGCGGGCGGGCTCGGCCTCAACCTGACGGCCGCGGGCTACGTCTTCCTGCTCGACCCTTGGTGGAACCCGGCGGTCGAGGCCCAGGCGATCGATCGAGCGCACCGCATCGGGCAGACCCAGCCGGTGTTCGCCTACCGGATGATCGCCCGCGGCACCGTCGAGGAGAAGATCCTCGACCTCCAGGCGGCAAAGCGCAAGCTGGTGGAGGCCGTTCTCGGCGGCGAGGAGCAGTCGATGTCCAGCCTCACCGCCGACGACCTGCGCATGCTCCTCAGCTGAGCCCGCAGGCTCCCGGACAAAGGACTCAGCTCGAGCCAACACGGTCCGGGCGGGGGCGTCCCTTTCCCACCTCGAGGGTGGGAGAGGGATCGAGGGAGTGGGGGGTGATCCGGTGAACCGCGGCCCTCTCCCGCCTCGAGCTCCACTACCGAACGAACAGCCAGCCCACGTAGGCCAGGTAGAGAAACGACAGGAGTAGCCCCTCCCATCTGGCGAGCCGCTTGCCCGACAGCATGAGCGGCCAGATCAGCAGGCTGAACCCGAGCATCACCGCCAGGTCGAGCTCCGCGGTGTCGGCCTCGACCTGGATGGGCCGCACCTGGATGGTCACCCCGAGGATGAAGAGGATGTTGAATATGTTGGAGCCGATCAGGTTGCCGAGGATGATGTCGCCCTCGCGCCGGCGCGCCGCCACCAGAGTGCCGGCGAGCTCGGGGAGGCTGGTGCCGAACGCCACGATCGTGAGCCCGATGACGCGCTCGCTGATGCCGAAGTTGCGAGCCAGGCCCACGGCGCCGGTGACCAGCGAGTGGGCGCCGAGGGTCAGCGCGGCGATGCCGACGGCCACCAGCCCGAGCGACCAGGCGGCGCTCTTGCCGACATTCACGGCGTACTCGGTGTCGAACGCCTCGCGAATCTCCGGGCTCTCCTTCTCCGCCGTGAGCTGCACCCACAGGAAGATCCCGAGGAGCACGAGGAAGACCGACGCCTCCAACCGGCCGATCTCGCCGTCCCAGGCGAACCACATCATCAGGACGCTCGCGGCGACCATGAACGGGACCTCTCGCACCAGGAACTTTCCGCGCACGTCGAGCGCGTAGACCACGCCACCGAGGCCCAGAACGAGTCCCAGGTTCGCGATGTTCGAGCCGACGACGTTGCCGAAGGCCACTTCCGGCGACCCTTTCAACGCCGCCGCCAGGGTCGCCGCCAGCTCGGGCGTCGAGGTGCCGAAGGCGACGACCGTCAAGCCGATCACCAGCGGCTCGACGCCGAAGCGCACCGCCAACTGCTTGGCGCCGGCCACCAGCGCCTCGCCGCCTCCGTAGAGGAGCAGCGCCCCGATCGCGATCCAGAGAAAATCCATGTCGGGCGGAGTCTAGCCTGACCTTCTCGCCATTCCTCGCCCGAAGCGCCGGCGGGAGCTCAAGTGCCGGCAGAGCTCAGCGGCCGAGCTTCTCTTCCGCCTCGCCCGCCCACTCGGGCACGCTGGCGCCCTTCGCCTCCCGGCCTTCGCGCAGCAGCCGGAGGTTGCGGCGGGTCGTCTCGACCTGCCAGGCCGTCTTCTCGGCACCGAGGGATGCGGCCAGCGCGGCCGTGCCCCTCTCCGGGTCGCCCTCCAGGATCGCGAGCTCGAGACGCGTGGCGTCGGTCCAGTAGTCCGGCTCGGTGCGCTCGGCGACCGCCTGGCGGACCTCGGCCAGCAGCGAGTCGCGCCGGCCGTGGCCCTCGGGGAGCGACTCCATCAGCGTCAGGGCGTTGATGCCGGGGTAGGGATCGCTCGGATCGGACTTGTGGCCGTCGAGATAGTGGCCGATCGAGGTCTCGAGCAGCTCGGCCGCGCGCGCCGCGTCGCCGGCATCGCGCGCCGCCTCCCACCGATCCTTGAAGACGCGCCCGAGCATGCCGCAGGTCTCGGGGCTCGAACCCTCGGACTCGTGCAGCTCGCGGAGCAGCCGTTCGGCGGCCTCGCCGTCACCGGCGCGGTTGAGCCCGAAGGCCCGCTGCTGGCGGACGAAGCTGGTCGCGCGTACCGACTCGGGCAAGGCGTGGTACGCCGCTTCCATCTGCGCCCACTCCCCGGCGTCGCGATGAGCGAGGAAGCGCTCCAGAGTCATCGCCGGCTTGCCCCCGAGGCGCTTGGCCAGGATCGCCAGGAGCACGAGAACCAGGACCACGAAGATCCACAAGCCGAGAGACGAGCGGCCCTCTTCTTCGTCGCTCTCGTCCTCAGCCCCGGCGGCGCCGCCCGTGTCCTCGGCGGGGTCGCCTGTCGCGCCGGGAGTCGCGCTCGGCTCCGGCGTGTTGCCCTCGCCCGCGCCTCCGCCGGCCGCGGGCTCTTCGTCCGACGACCCTGCGCTGGTGCCCGGTGGCGCGCCCGTCCCCTCGCCGCCCTCGACCGGCGGCACACCGCCGCCGTCTCGCTCCCTGCGCAGCCTCTCCGCGACCTCCCGCGGCACGAAGCCGAAGTCGGCGTCGTCGATCGAGCGCGTCACGTCGGCGTAGATCCGCGATCCCTGGCCGCGCTCCAGATCCAGCGAGAGGGTCGACTCGTCGATCTCCAGGCGGTAGCTGTCCGCTCGCAGGCCCCGGAAGCGAAAGAACCCCTCGGCGTCGGTCTCGTCTCTGTCCACCCGGCGATCGCCGCGAAAGAGCCGAACCTCCACGCCGGAGAGCGCGCGCTCCTCGGGCCCGACGACGCCGTCGCCGTTCAGGTCCTCCCAGACCCGGCCCTCGATGCTCAGGCGCTGGGCGGCCGCGCCATCTGACGAAGCCAGGGTGGCGAGCAGCACGAGAGCCGCGACGCCGGCGAAAGAGAGTGGGCGGGCGAAGAGCGGAAAGACGCTCCGGAATCGACGCATCGACGTAGCCTCCGAGTCTCGAACAAGGCTAGCACCCGAGATGGCGATCACAAACCGCCGGGCGGTCTATCCTGGCAATCGGGACGCGTCGCGATGAGCCTGCCTCGCTACGAAGCCAAGTCGCGCCGCTTCAAGCGTCGGCGTTGACCGGCACCCGGCCGGGAGGCGGGGCCGGTCGAGAGATCGGCTCGCCGCGATGCTCCGGCTGGAAGAACTCGCGCACCATGTGATCGACCTGTAGCAGGCCCTGGCGAGTCACCACGATCGTCTCGCCATCCAGCAGCAGGAGATCGCGGGCGTAGAGCCGTTCGATGGCCGCGGCGAAGCGATCGACCGGGTCTACCCCGTACCGATCCCGCAGCTCCGCCGTATCGACGCGCCCCAGCTTCAGCCGCAGCACCAGCTCGCGCACCAGTCGCTCGTCGGCGCTGAGCGCGTAGGCGCGGCCGAAAGGTAGCTCGCCGGCAGGCCAGGAAAGGTAGCGGGAGAGGTCGGCGACGTTCTGCTGATGCACGCCCCCGAGATACGAGAACGCCGAGACTCCGACCCCCAGCAGGTCGACGCCGCGGTAC
>JAHEKO010000437.1 GCA_024638355.1 Acidobacteriota bacterium | reverse complement strand
GGAAGACGTAGGCGTGTCCGCCCGCCAAGAAGAGCGACGCGTTGCGCCGGGTCCGGCGGCCGTGCCAGGCGTGACTGGCGCGATCTCCCTCGCCGAGATAGGCCTCGGTCTCGACGATCCGCGCCAGCAGCCGCCGGCCATCCAGACGCCGGTAGATGAAGCGGCCGAGGAGATCGACCGCGACCTCAGCGCACGGCCGGCGATAGAACGCCGGCGGCAGAACCGTGAGGCGCGACAAGGCGGACGCGCTAGTCGCTCTCGGAGATCAGCTGCTGAGCTTCGGCCCAGTCGAAGGCCCGCAGGGTCGTCGTCCTGACGTTGCCGGCCGAGCCCAGGTGCAGCAGCACCGAGGCCGCCGCCTCGTCGTTGGGCGCCTCCATGACGAAGACCCCGTCGTGGCTGCCGATCGTCCAGTACTGGCTCGTGATCTTGGCGCCGTGCTTCTCGGCGAAGTGGTTGAAGCTGTCGGCGCGCTGCGGGGAGTCGTGGACTTCGCGGATACCCTTGTCCGTGTAATCCAACAGAACGATGAATGTAGCCATGGGAGCATTCTATCGAGCCGCGCGGTGCCCGCGGATCAGCCGTGATCGACCAACGCCCGGACGATGCGATCCTGCGCCCGGCGAGCGTCCCAGGCGCTTCGCGAGCGGTTGAACAGGATCGAGAAGGCGTAGACCCTGCCCGACAGCGCTCGGGCGTAGCCGGACAGCGCCGACACCGACCGCAGGGTACCGGTCTTGGCCATCACGTTGCCGGCATAGGGCGGCCGCGCCAGCCGCTGCTTCCAGCGGCCGTTGTCGCTTCCGCTCGGCGGCAGCGACCCGACGAACTCGTCGCGCAGCGGGTGATGGTACATGTGCACCAGCAGGCGGGTGAAGTGGCGCGGGGTGAAGAGATTGTTCCGGCTCATGCCCGACCCGTCGGCGAGCCGGTAGCTCTGGGGTGGAATACCGACCCGCTCGAGAAACCCGGCCACCACCTCGAGCCCCCCTTCCCAGCTGCCTTCGGAGCACACCTCCGCGCCCAGCAGCTTTACCAGGGTTTCGGCGTAGAAGTTCTGACTACGGTGGTTGATCACCTCGACGGTCGAAAGCAGGTCGCTGCGATGAACGGCGAGCGGCCGCCAGCGGCCGGCCGGCAGCGACGTGACCGGCCGAATCGCCCCCTCGAGCTCGATTCCCTCATCGCCCAGGGCCTTGCGCAGGGCCGCGCCGAAGTACTGCTGGGGATCGGGCACGGTCACCCAGGCCTCGACCGGGTTGGCGTGGCGATAGACGCGGCCCTTGACGATCACCTCGTCGCTGCCCGGCGCGCGGTAGATCGACACCGCATGGCGGCGAACCGATGAGGTGGTGCCGGCCTCGTTGCGCAGCTTGACCACCGGCACGTCCGGTATCAGCTCGATCCTGGCCGGCTCGCCCGGCGCCGAGCCGGGAGCGACGCGCACCAGCAGGCAGTTATCGCCGAAGGAGAGCGCGTCGACCGGGGCCTCGTACCAGCGATGGAGCTGATCGCGCGGCCAGTCGGGATGGATTCGCTGGTCGTCGAAGAGACCGTTGGCCAGGTAGAGGTCGCCGCCGATCTCGCGTACACCGAGCTCGAAGAGCCGCCGCGCCCAGCGGCGGAAGACGGCCAACGGATCGCCGCCGTGGTGCCGGCCCGAGATATTGGGATCGCCCCCGGCAATCACCCCAAGGTCTCCCGCCAGGGCGTGACCGACCAGGTAGCCGCGCACCAGGACGCGCGTTTCGTACAGATAGCCCGGACCGAGCACGTCGAGCGCGGCCGCGGTGGTGAACAGCTTCGTGTTGGAGGCCGCGATCCGCGGCAGGTCGGGCTCGACCGCGATCACCGACTCGCCGGTGACGGCGTCGACGATGTGGATGCCGAGATCACGGGCCACCCGGCGGGCGTCGCGGATCGGCGCCTCGAGGCTCTGTGGCAGCGAGCTCGCCGTGACGGCGGACGAAGCCGCCAGCGCGACCGTCAGAATCCAGGCCGGGAGCGTCGAGAGCCGGAAGCTAGAACCCGCTTCCTTCCAGGAACCGGTAGAAATCGCCATCTGTCGAGAGCAGGAACCGGGTGTCGGCGTCGACCGTCTTTTCGAGGGTGTCCATGCTCTTGAGGAACTCGTAGAAGCTCCGGGAGTCCGCGGACTGGTTGTAGGCGCGGGCGTAGATCTCGGTGGCCTGCGCGTCGGCCCGCCCGCGGATCTCCTCGGCCTCCCGGTAGGCCTCGGACTGGATGCGCTGGAAGTCGCGCTCCATGTTGCCGCGAATCTCCGCTCTCTGGCCCTGGCCTTCGGACCGGAAGCGGTCCGAGATCCGCACCCGCTCGGAGATCATGCGATCGTAGACGTCGTCGAGCACCTGCCGGCCGTAGTTGATGCGCTTGAACTGGACGTCGAGGATCTCGATCCCCAGGTCGGTCGTCCTCGGCTTGGCCGCCGCCAGGATCTCCCTCCGGATCTCGTCCCTGCCGATCTCGATCGACTCCAGCCGGGTATCCGGATCGGCCGCGGTCTCAGTGACCTCCGCCTCGCGATTGGTCGAGCGGATGACCTCGAGCAGCTCGTGCTTGGCGATCGCGTTGCGGGTCTCGCCGTCGAGGATGTCGTCGAGGCGCGATTGGCCGCCCTGCTCGTTGCGCAGCCGTTGGAAGAAGAGGAGCGGATCGTGGATCCGCCAGCGGGCGTAGGTGTCGACCAGGATGAAGACCTTGTCTTTGGTGGGCAGCTCGGCGACGTCGCCCTCCCACTCCAGGAAGCGCTTGTCGAAGCGATGTTCGACCTGGATGAATGGCACCTTGAATTTCAGCCCGGGCGTGTCGATCGGAGGTCCGACCGGCTCGCCGAACTGGGTGATGATCACCTGCTCGTACTCGTTGACGACGAAGATCGCGCTGTTCAGCATCAGGGCGAGCACGACGATGAGGACGGCCACGAAGACGCGCATTACTGAGAACCTCCACCCGCGGCCGGCGGCACCGGCGTCTTGCCGTCCAGGTTGAGCAGCGGGATCACCCCTTCGAGCGCGTCGTCGAGG
This sequence comes from Acidobacteriota bacterium, assembly GCA_024638355.1. Taxonomy (GTDB): domain Bacteria; phylum Acidobacteriota; class Thermoanaerobaculia; order Multivoradales; family JAHEKO01; genus JAHEKO01. The sequence goes on along the minus strand of JAHEKO010000437.1, from coordinate 620 downwards.
ACCAGCTTCTGGCCCGCGCGCGGCAAGATCTTGCTCATGGTCTCCAGATAGATCCGCGTGCGCGTCACCTCGGGCGCCTTGCGGTACTGGAGATAGAGCGCGTTGAACCGGGCGGCATCGCCCTCGGCGCGGTTGACCCGGTCGAGCGCGTAGCCCTCGGCCTGCTGAATCGCCTGGCGCGCCTCGCCTTCGGCGCGGGGAATGAGCTTGTTGTACTCCGACTGCGCCTCGTTGATCAGCCGCTCCTTCTCCTGCTCGGCCTGGTTGACCTGGTTGAAGGAGGGTTTCACCGGATCGGGCGGATTGACGTCCTGAAGCACGACCTGGTCGACCCGGATGCCGGTCTCGTACTGATCGGCGAGCGCCTGCAGGCCCTGCATGACCAGATCTTCGATCTCCTGGCGGCCGACCGTCAGCACCTCGTTCACCGTCCGATCGCCGACCACCCGGCGCATTACCGCTTCGCTGAGGTCTCGGAAGGTCTCCTCCACCGCCCGCACCTTGAACAGGTACTTGTATTCGTCGACGATCCGGTACTGAACGACCCACTCGACCACCGCCGCGTTCAGGTCGCCGGTGAGCATGTTGGACTCGTTCTCGTAGCCGTCGCTGGTGAACTG
>JAHEKO010000436.1 GCA_024638355.1 Acidobacteriota bacterium | reverse complement strand
CCTTCTGGGGCACGATCATGGCCGTGCTGTCGATCATCCCCGGCATCGGCGCCGCGCTGGTGTGGGTGCCGGCGGTGATCTACCTGCTGGTCAAGGGCTCGCTGGTCGCCGGCATCGCCCTGGCCATCTGGTGCGGGGCCGTCGTCGGCTCGGTCGACAACGTCCTGCGCCCCCGCCTGGTCGGCCAGGACACCAAAATGCCCGATCTGCTGATTCTCATCAGCACCCTCGGCGGCATCTTTTTCTTCGGCGCCGTCGGCTTCATCATCGGTCCGATCGTCGCGGCGCTCTTCATCACCGTCTGGGAAATCTACGGCTCGGCCTTCCGCGAGGTCCTCGACGATCAGGACCGGGCGATGCTCGAAGCGGACTGAGTCGGGGCCGAAACTCCCGGCGACGACGGCGTCCGCCGCGCACCCGCTGAGCCCGTCCTCGCCTTGCCCCTGAACACCGCCGCTGCTAGGGTTTTCTTCAAAGGTCGACCACGAATAGAGCGCGCTCGAGGGCCGCGGCGCCCGAGGAGGAGCCGATGTCGGATGCACGGATCCCGAACGAGATGGTCTTCGACGAAGATGGCTTCTTCGCCGAAGAGATGAGCCCGTTCCGGGTCGAGTCGACCCCGTCCAGGAAGCGCGCCAAGGGGGGCGGCGCCCTGCGCAAGCTCAAAGGAAGCTGGTTCTTTCACCTGCGGCCCAGCAAGGGCACCGCCAAAGACGCGATTCGCGGCGTGATGCGGCTGGAGGCCGGCCCGGATGCGCTGCGGGTCAGCGGCGACGTCTACGTCCGCGGCGGTTCGAAGGCAGTCCCGGAGCCGCCGGTGATCACTCCCGATCCGCTGGTGATCGGCGACCACTGGTATCCGTCGTTCCCGCAGAGCGAGTATCGCTGGTACTTCCGCAGCAGCGGAGCCAGCTTCAAGAAGAGGCTCTTCTTCCGTTTCGTGCGCCATCTCTGGGATCCGCAGGCCAAGGACTTCGTCGCCCAGGACCGCGGTTGGATGCGGCTGCGCTCGCGCAAGAAGAAGTTCAGCGATTCCAAGCTGCCCAGGCCGACCTTGCGCATGACCGGCGTCGCCAGGGTCGGCGGCAAGAAGTACGACGTCGTGGCCACCCACACGTCGCCCTACTATCGCGGCTGCCTGGTGGAGGTCGACGTGATGCGCGGCCGTGAATGGCCGGCGAAAGCGCCCGACTGCGACCGCGAGAAGGTCCACACCTTGAGGAACGTCTTTCGGGCCAACGGCGTGGACGCGCTCGTGGTCGTCAGCGATCTGGACCTTCCCGACGACCCGAAGCTCGCCCATTTCGAGCTCCAGGAGCTGATGAAGAGCCACCGTTCGGTGGCCGGTCCCGGCGAGCGGTGGAGCATGTGGATGCTGGTGGGCTCGCAATACCAGATGAACGACGCGCTGGGAGTGATGTTCGACATCGGCAGCAAGCCCTATCGCGAGGGAGCCGCCGTTTTCTACGACAGCACCCTGCCGAGGCTGTTGACGATCCACCCGAAGATCCGCGGCAAGCCTCTGGGAACCATGCCGCTGGCGCTGCTGCGCACGATCGCGCACGAGGCCGGGCACGTGCTCAACCTGTTCCATCCCAAGCACGACGAGCACCAGGTGGCCGTGGGCAAGACGCTGATGAACCAGGGTGGAGATCTCCTGCTCTTCGCCACCGAAGAGAACCCCTACCCCTGCGTGGCCGCGATGACCTTCAACTCGCACAACCGCAGCTCGCTGGCCCACTCGTGCGATCCGCAGGTACAACCGGGCTGGAAGCCCTTCGGCTGGGGCCACGGCCGCATCCACGGCGGTCTCCCCCAGCCAGTGGATGCGCGCGGCCTCGCCGCCGCCGCGCCCGCGGCCGACGGGCTGGCGCTCGTGCTGGAGCTGCCGGACGAGGTGGTCCGCGGCGACTACGTCATGGCCTTGTTGACGCTCGAGAATCGCGGCGGCCGGCGCCGCCGGGTCAGTGCCGGCCTGCGCCTGGCTCGCGGCGACCTGCGGCTCCGCATCGTCGATGCCGAAGGCCGCCACGGCGACCTGCGAGACGTGATCACCGTCTGCACCAATCGCACCTCGACCGAGATCGATCCCGGCGGCTCGCTGGTCGCCGCCCAGCAGCTCTTCTACACCTCCCGCGGACTGACCTTCGATCGCCCCGGCCGTTACCGCCTGTGCGCCGAGCTCGACGTGGGCGACCTCGGCGGCGGCGTGGCGCGCAGCGAGTGGGTCGAGATGGCGGTACGCCCGGCGGCGACGCGCGCCGAGCGCGCCCGCGAGCGCCTGAGCATGGACCCCGACGTCGGCCTCAGCCTGGCGCTCGGCGGCTTCGGGTCGAAAGAAGGCGTCGAACGCAAGCTCGCCCGCATCCTCGACCGCTACGGCTCGACCGATCTCGGCCGCGCCTGCGGTCTGACTCTGGCCAACGCCTATTCACGCGACCTGCGCGACCTGAGGGCGGGCAAGGTGCTGCGCGCGGCCGACCCGAAGGCGGCCGAGCGGGCGCTCGCACGGGCGATGAAGGGCGCCCGCGCCGCGCACCTCGCCCGCCTCGCGGACTCGGTGGCGTCGCCCGGCGCCGAGTCGGAGCCGGTCATCGAGAGGCTCAGCGCGGCCCTCGAGTCGGCCAGGAACGGAGCCTTCAAAGGCGCGGATCTGTCGCGGGCACGGAGCTTTCTCGCCGGCCGCTCGCACTGAGAGGCGGGCTCGGCGGTGCGGCAGACGACCGGCTAGAACGGCTTGGCGACCGCCAGCCAGGCGGCCACGCCACCGAGCAGCGGCACGAGCCAGAGAAACACCTTGCCCAGCTGCGGCCTCTTGTAGGGGAGGATGGCGATGCCTCCGATCACCAGCCACACGACGAGCTTCGCCCAGACCCAACCGGGAATGCCCCCGATGCCCAGCCGCGCCAGCAGGCCGAAGCCCGCGACCAGAAGACCCAGGAGAGCGATGCCGTGCAGGATCCCCACCAGCTTGCGGAGCGTGTTGCCGGCCTTGTTGCCGCCGTTAGCGGCATAGAGGGCCACGCCGCCGGCGATCGAGAACAGGAGGAAGCCGCTGATCAGATGGATGAGCTTGTAGGTTTCGTATGACATGAAGGTTCCCCGTGCGGTGGTTGCCGGCGCGACTCTACACGAACCGGGCTCTGGGGATCGACACCTACTCCGGCAGCACGATGTTGAGCACGATGGCGACGAGGCCGCCGGTGGGCGGAGCGCCCAACCGCAAGCACCGATCAGATCTCGAGTCCTGTTCCAGAGCGTTCTCGCCGCTTCCATCAGGACGTCTCCCGTCTAGTTGACTAGTAAAAGTCAAGCTCAGCGGCAGGCCGTCGCGTCTCATAGCTCACTCGCGCGGCCGGCCAGCCGCCGGCGGCCGAACTCGCCTACTCGAGCGCCGCGTCCAGCGCAGCGAGGCCCTTCTCCAGCCACTCCGGCGGCAGGCCGAAGTAGTGGTCCGCGTTGGGAATCTGGAGATAGGTCACCTGCTCGAAGCCGGCAGTCTTCATCCGCCTGTAGATCTGCTTCGTCTGGGAGCGGTTGAAGTCGTAGTCGCCGGTCAGGAGCACGAAGCGGGAGCCGGTCTTGATCCGCTCGAGGGTCAGGGTCGAGGGCGAGGGGAACCGGGCCGGCCAGAAGGAGCCGGGGCGGTCGGGGACCGGTAGCTGCTCGTAGAAGTCGCAGC
>JAHEKO010000435.1 GCA_024638355.1 Acidobacteriota bacterium | reverse complement strand
CTCCAGGACGGCAAGATCACCGGCGACGGGCCGGTTTAGCCTGCTGGCCCCGGCCGCCCGCGACGGCGGGTATTCTAGACTCATGAACTGCCCGAATCTCGCGCTGACGGCGGCCATCGCGATGGCCGCCGGGATGAGTGCCGGTGCCGAGGAGGCGCCGCCGCCACCGACCCTGTCATCGGTGCTCGCCGAATCGGCTGCCGGCGACTGGCGGCCGCTCGACCAGGCCGAGGCCCTCTACGTCGTCCTACCCTCGGGCCGGGTGGTGATCGAGCTCGCTCCGGAGTTCGCGCCGCGGCACGTCGCCAACATCAAGGCGCTCGTCGCCGAGCGCTACTTCGACGGTCTCGCGATCACCCGGTCGCAGGAGAACTACGTCGTGCAGTGGGGCGATCCGGCGGGCGAGGGCGAGGAGAGGCGTCCGATGGGCCGGGCTGCGTCGTCGCTGCCTCCCGAGTTCGACCGCGCGCTGGGCGAGAGCCTCGGCGTGACCCTGCTCGAGGATCCCGATGCGTACGCGCCGGGGGTCGGCTTCGCCCACGAGCTCCCGGTGGCGCTCGACCCGGGGCGCGGGCGCGCCTGGCTCGCGCACTGCTACGGCATGGTCGGCGTCGGGCGCGACGTGGCGCCGGACTCCGGGAGCGGCGCGGAGATCTACGTGGTCATCGGGCACTCGCCCAGGCATCTGGATCGCAACGTCACGCTCGTCGGACGCGTGGTCGAGGGCATGGAGCGGCTGTCGACCCTGCCTCGCGGCAGCGGCCCGCTGGGTTTCTACGAGAGCCGCGAGGAGCACGTTCCGATCACTTCCATCCGCCTCGGAACCGAGCTGCCCGCGGCCGAGCGCGCGAGACTCGAGCTGCTGCGCACCGACACCTCCACCTTCCGGGCGCTGATCGGCGCCCGACGCGTGCGCACCGAGTCGTGGTTCGTCGAGCCGACGGGGCGCGTCGGCCTCTGTAACGTGCCGCTGCCGGTGCGTTCGGCGGGCGGCTGAGCCGCGCCACGAGGCCGTGTCCTACCGACTCCTGGAACACACCGCCGACGTCGGCCTCGAGGTCACGGCCGCGACCCTGCCGGAGCTCTTCTCGGAGGCGCTGGGCGGCATGGTCGAGGTGGTGACCGACGCAAGGAAGATCCGCCCGCTGCGCGAGCTCTCGGTCGAGCTCGAGGCCGAGGGTCTCGATCTCCTGCTGCTCGAGCTCCTGACCGAGGCGCTCTACCGGTTCGACGTGTACGGCGAGCTCTTCTCCCGGGCACGGCTCGAGATCGCCGAGACCGGCGAAGGGTGGTCGCTCTCCGGGACGATGGCGGGGGAGGAGGCCGACCCCGCACGGCATCCGATGAAGGTCATGATCAAGGCGGTGACCTACCACCAGCTCGCGGTCGAGCGCGCCGGCGCCGGCTGGCGCGCGACCGTGATCTTCGACATCTAGCCCCAGGGGTGGGCAACCCTCGGCCGGCCGGCGGTAGAGTGGGCTCGGGGCAAGGCGATGAAGCTCCAGAAGATCGACGACTGTCGCTGGCGCATCCCGCGCGAGGGCAAGATGCGGGTCGACGGCATCGTCTACGCCAGCGAGGCGATGATGGACGACCTGCGCGGCGACCAGTGCCTGGAGCAGGTCGCCAACGTCGCCCACCTCCCCGGCATCCTGGAGGCCTCGCTGGCCATGCCCGACATCCACTGGGGCTACGGCTTCCCGATCGGCGGCGTGGCGGCGATGGACGCCGACGAGGGCGTGATCTCGCCGGGCGGCGTCGGCTACGACATCAACTGCGGCGTGCGCCTGCTGCGCACCGATCTGACGCGGGCCGACGTGAGGCCGGTGCTGCGCGACCTGGTGACCCGGCTCTACCAGAGCATTCCGACCGGGGTCGGCCGCGGGCGGAAAGACCTGCGGCTCGGCAAGCCCGAGCTGCGCAAGGTGCTGCGCAAGGGGGCGTCGTGGGCGGTCGCCAACGGCATGGGGTGGAAGCGCGACCTCGACTTTCTCGAGGAGCGCGGCCGGATCGAGGGCGCCGATCCCGATCTCGTCTCGGACCGCGCCTACGAGCGCGGGCGGCCACAGCTCGGCACCCTGGGCTCGGGCAACCACTTCGGCGAGATCCAGTACGTCTCCGAGATCTTCGACGAGGCCGCCGCGCGAGCCCTGGGCCTCTTCCGCGACGGCATCACCTTCACGATTCACTGCGGCTCGCGGGGGCTCGGCCATCAGGTCTGCTCCGATCACCTGAAGACCATGGTGCGGGCCGCGAGCCGCTACGGGATCGACCTGCCCGACCGGCAGCTCTGCTGCGCTCCGCTGCGCTCGCCCGAGGGCCGCGAGTATCTGGCCGCGATGGCCGCCGCCGCCAACTTCGCCTTCGCCAACCGCCAGGTGATCACCCACTTCGCGCGCGAGAGCTTCGCCGAGGTTCTCGGCCGCGGACCGGGGGGCCTCGGCATGGAGGTCGTCTACGACGTCTGCCACAACATCGCCAAGTTCGAGGAGTTCGACAACGGCGACGGCGTGCGTCGCGCCTGTGTCCACCGCAAGGGCGCGACCCGCGCCTATCCGCCGGGGCATGCCAAGACGCCCGAGCCGTACCGGGAGTGCGGCCAGCCGGTCCTCATCCCCGGCGACATGGGCCGCTACTCGTACGTGCTGGTCGGCACCGAGAAGGCCTATCGCCAAACCTTCGGGTCGACCTGTCACGGCGCCGGGCGGCGCCTGAGCCGCAGGCAAGCCAAGCGCGAGGCGCGCGGGCGGCGCCTGCTCGAGGAGATGGAGGAGCGCGGCGTGGTGGTGATGGCGGCCGGCATGTCGACCGTCGCCGAAGAGATGCCGGAGGCCTACAAGGACGTGGCGCAGGTCGTCGACGTGGTGGAGAAGGCGGGCATCAGCCGCAAGGTGGCCGAGCTGCGGCCGCTGGGGGTGATCAAGGGCTGAGCCCGCGGGTTTGACCCTTCCCGCGCCGCTGGACTACGCTACCCGCAGTCGATGCCAGACCGCCGGTCCAGACGGAAGGTCCCCGCGATGCTGCTCGCGCTCGCGCTCGCCGCGGGCGGGGCGCTCGCCGACTCGATGCCCGGAGCGGTCCGCGACAACACCCAGCGAACCGATTGCCGGATGTGGGTGAAGAGATTCGATCCGTTCCGGCTGGAGTGGCCGGTGGAGGAGCGCGGCGCCACGGTCCGCTGCGTGGCCAGCGTCGAGGACGGCGGCAAGGCGCGCAAGGGCGCCAAGGTCGTGCTCACCGCGGGGCTGGTGGACGAAAGCGGCAAGATGGTCGCGCCGGTGACCCGGCGCGCGCGAACCGACGACAGCGGGCGGGCGGTCTTCGAGTTCTCGCTGCCCGGCTATCAGCAGGGCCTCACGGTGCGGGCGCGGGTCGACGGCCGCTACCGCAGCTGGAAGAAGGCCACCGTCGTCAGCACCGACTGCGGCCCCGCGACGCCCTAGCCGAGCCGCCGGGTTCAGGCGTCTTTCGGCGCCGTCGACGGTACCGCGAACTCGCGCGCGCGGGCGGCCAGCTCGGTCAGCCGCGCCATCACCCGTGCGTTGACGCTGCCCTCGGGAAAGTCTCCGGCCTCGTCGGCCTCGCCCGCCGGTAGCCCGGTCAAGAGCTCCAGGCCCTGATCGATGTGCGCGACGGGGTAGACGTGGAATCGGCCCGCCTCGGCCGCCTCGATGACGTCCTGGCGCA
>JAHEKO010000434.1:2166-3689 GCA_024638355.1 Acidobacteriota bacterium | reverse complement strand
CGGTCATGAGCGACATGAAGGAGGTCGGGCGTCCGGTCATCCATCCGTGGCACTGCGATCAGTACGGCCACATGAACGTGCGCTGGTACGCGCACTTCTTCGACGACGCCAACTTCAGCCTCTGGCACGACAGCGGTCTCGACCTGCGCGCGCTCCAGGCGGAAAACCTGCACACGGTGGTGGCCGAGACCCGAACGCGGTTCATCCGAGAGTGCCTGGCGGGCGAGGGCTACGTGATCACCGGGGCCTTCACCCACCTCGGCTCGAAGAGCATCCACTCGCGCTTCGAGATGCACCACCTGACCACCGGCGAGATCCACGCCGAGCAGGTGGTCTACGAGGTCTTCTTCGACGCGAGCAGCCGCGGCTCGGTGGCGCCGCCGGCCGCGGTGCGGGCGGTGCTCGAGCCGCTGATCGTGGCTACTCGAGCTTGACCTGGGCGTCGCCGATACCCATCTTGACGGCGATGCGCGAGTCGCCCGCGCCCTCGTCCCAGCGCACCTTGGCGCCGATCAGCATCCTGCGCTTACCGCTCTGGTAGCCGTCGTCCACGGTGTCGAGCGAAGCGTCGCCGATGCGGGTCGAGATGCCGACCGAGCCGACCGATTCCGACGGCGCCGTGATCACCAGGGCGCCGATCGACATGCCCACCTCGAGATTCTCGGGGCCGGCGTCGATCTCGAGATCGCCGATGCCCATCTTGACGATCAGCGGCACGCGGTCGGGAACGACGATGGTCGCCTCGACTCCGAGCTTCTTCATCTCGCGCCGCGACATGCCGGTGAGCTGCACCCGCACCCGGTCGTCGAGCTCGCGCGTCTTGAGCTTCAACCGCTCGAGCCGCTTTTCGCAGAACTCGCGGGAGACCTCTTTGCAGGTCGCGTCGATCTCGAGACTCGCCTCGAAGACCGGCCGCGCCGCGATGTCGATCTCGCCGACCTTGAAGGCGACCTCGAACGCCTTGCCCTCGGGGATCTCCACCAGATGGATCGGCTTGGCGGTGACCAGGATGGAGTCCGAGAAGGGCACCGCGGACGGATCGGTCTCGGTCGCCCGCGAGCCGGCGGCGAGCAACAAAAGGAAGGACGCGAACAGGGCTACTGAGCGCATGGGTTTCTCCGTAAGTCGATAGGTCGCTGTCACCCACGAGTACGTAAGCGCCCCCCGCGTTGTTACACCCACCGGGCGAGGTAGTATTTGAAGCCCGAATCGGGCGGGACGCCATGGGCACCCTCGAACCAGACAGAGACGCGCGGGGTCGGAGCGTGAGAGACCGATCGGAGATCTCGTGAGGCGCGGGAAGGTCGGGGCGGTTCCGGGTAGCGCGCTGATGGCCGCGCTCCTGCTGGTGGCTCCTCTCGCGGGGCAGCAGGACCCCGAGCCCACGGCCGAGTGGAAGGTGCTCGAGCGGCGCCCGGCGGCCGGGGAGCAGTGCATCGTCTGCCGCAAGTCGGTTCACGACGGAGACATCGTCGAAGTGCGCTACAAGGGCCGCAGGTTCTTCGTGGCCGAGAGCATGGTCG
>JAHEKO010000434.1:0-2066 GCA_024638355.1 Acidobacteriota bacterium | reverse complement strand
CTCGCCATGTCGCAGGCGGTGGAGCTGGTCGACTATCTGGCCGAGCTGCCGGAGATGGGCCGGGCGGCGGAGCCCGACCAGCTCGATGTGCTGGTCGTCGGGGCCGGGGCGGCCGGCCTCAACGCCGCGCTCGCCGCTCAGGACAAGGGACTCACGACCCTGGTTCTCGAGAAGAGCAAGATCGCCAGCACGATCGAGAACTTCCCCGAAGGCAAGTGGGTCTACGCCGAGCCCGATTCGAAGCCGCCCAAGGGCAAGCTGTGGCTCGACGGGGCGCGCAAGGAAGAGCTGGTCGAGCGCTGGAAGGCGATCGTGCGCGACAACCGGCTCGACGTCCGCACCGAGGAGCCGCTGATCGGGCTCGAGCGGCAGAAGGACGGGACCTTCGTCGCGCGCACGCCCGAAGGCGAGTACCGGACGCGCAAGGTCGTTCTGGCCACCGGCCAGCGTGGCAACCCGCGCAAGCTCGGGGTGCCGGGCGAGGATCAGGAGCACGTCTACCATCGCCTCTACTCGCCCACGAAGTACCACGACGAGGAGATCCTGGTGGTCGGCGGCGGCAACAGCGCGGTCGAGGCGGCGCTCACCCTGGCGAAGCGCAACAAGGTCCGCCTCTCCTACCGCGGCAGCGAGTTCTCGCGTCTGTTCAAGGACAACCGTCGGCAGCTCGACCGGGCGGTGGCCGACGGCGACGTCGAGCTCGTCCTCAACTCGAAGGTCAAGGAGTTCCGCGGTCGGGAGGCGGTGCTCGAGGTCGATCGCGGCGGACACCAGGAACAGGTCACCGTTCGGGCGCAGCACGCCTTCTGCCTGATCGGCGCCGAGCTGCCGGTGAAGTTCCTGAAGAGCCTCGGCATCAAGCTGGAGAACGAGTGGGAGGGCTCCTCCCTGCTGTCGCTCGTCCTCAGCGCCGCGACACTCGGCGGACTCTGGTTCTTCGGCGCGCGGCTGGGCGGTCCGATGCCGCTCGGGCTCGAGTCGGTCGGAAGCGCGCCGCTCCTTGGCGGCGTCGTCGCGGCCGCGGCGGCGGCCGGCCTCTTCGCCAGCGGCTTCCGCGGCAATCGCTGGTCGTGGCTCGGCCTCTCCTTCATCGCCTGGTACTCGATCTACGGCATCAAGGTCGGCGCCGGCTCGGAGTTCTGGCCCTACAAGGGCTGGGGCCACGAATCGATGTCGTTCTTCGAGCGACCCTGGGCCTTCTGGTACACGGTGATGTACACGGCGCTGATGACCGTTTTCGGCATCGGCGCCCTCAAGCGCTGGGGGCTCGACCGCCAGGACAAGTTCCAGATCTGGCGCTACGTCAGCCTGATCGGGTTCCAGTGGATCTTCTTCTTCATCGTCCCCGAGTTTCTCTTCGGCCTGGCGGTCAAGTACCAGTGGGTGGGCGAGGCGCTGGCCGCCGATCCGCAGTTCGCCGATCAGGCGTGGCGCTCCTACGGCCTGGTGTACGCCTGGCCGCTCTTCTTCTACACCTGGTTCTACGATCCGCACCAGATCTGGGTGATCTGGGGGATCGTCCTGACGTTCGGCATCGTGCCGCTTCTCGTCCTCTTCCACGGCAAGCGGTACTGCTCCTGGATCTGCGGCTGCGGCGGCCTGGCCGAGACCTTCGGCGATCGCTGGCGGCATCTCGCGCCCAAGGGGCGGCGCTCGATCCAGCTCGAATGGATGGGCACGGCGATCCTGATCTTCGCGGCGATCGTCACCGCGATCATGCTGACCAAGGACATCTACGGCTTCTACAAGACCGCCGACTGGGGGATGTACGCCTACCGGATCCTGGTCGACGTCTGGCTGGTCGGCATCCTGCCGGTGACCGTCTATCCCTTCATGGGCGGCAAGGTCTGGTGCCGCTACTGGTGTCCGCTCGCCAAGATGATGCAGTGGACCTCGAAGGCCCTCACCGCCATCGGCCTGTCCAGGTTCCATATCGTCGCCAACGACAAGTGCATCGCCTGCAACGAGTGCTCGCGCAACTGCCAGGTGGGCATCGACGTGATGCAGTACGCGCTCAAGCAGGAGACCCTCGACAACGCGACGTCTTCCTGCATCGGCTGCGGCGT
>JAHEKO010000433.1 GCA_024638355.1 Acidobacteriota bacterium | reverse complement strand
AGCCTTGCCGACCTCGAGGTCGGCCCGGCGGATGCGCCGCGGGCTCTCCTTGAACAACCGCGCCACGCCGACCGAGTGATAGAGCCAGAAGATGCCCGGATACCGCCGCCCGAAGCTCGCGCTGGCCGCGTTCTCGCTCACCCGCTCGAGAAGACTCTCGTAGCGCTGCCAGGCGGCGTTGGCCTTCTTGCGCTCCGGCCGCCGGCCGCGAGCCTCGGCGATCTCGAACGCTTCCTCCTCCTCGACGTAGGCGGCCAGGCAGTCGCGCATCTCGCGCAGCGGCTCGGTGATCAGAATCGGGAAGCCCTGAAGCGGTGTGGCCTCCTCCTGACGCAGGAAGATCCGCTGCGGCTGCGGCATGATCTCGTCGAACTCGGGAATGGCGGCGCGCAGGTCCTCCGGATTCGCTCGGAGAAAGCTGAGCTTGCCGCGCATCAAGCGCGCGAGGGCGGCTTCATTCATGGGCGCGGCTGCTTAGCATATCCGGGTGCGAACCCGGTAGACTACCCGGACGTGACCAAGCTTCTCAGAACGCGACTCGCGAAAGAGCCGCCCGCCGGGCACGACATGGTGCTGGTCGGCTGCCTCGAGCGCGAGAGCCCGGAGACCGAAGGGCTGCCCGGACCGGTCGCCGCGGCGGTCAGGCGCGCCGCGGCTCGCGCCGGCTGGCGCGGCAAGTCGGGGCAGGCCTCCGTACTGCAGCTCGGCGGCAAGAACGCGACCACGGTGGTGCTCAGGGGCCTGGGCAAGCGCGCGGATCTCGACCGCCGCGGCCTCAGGACCTGGCTGACCTCGGCGATGGAGAGAGCGGCCGACGACGGCTTCAAGAAGCCGCTGGTGCGGCTTCCGCACCTCGACGCCACCTCGGGAACGAGCGGCGCCCTGTTCGTCTTCCGCGAGCTGGCGCTCTCGGGCTACCGCTTCGACGGCTTTCTCGCGAAGCCTCGGGGCAACCGCCTTCGCGATGTGCGGGTCGTGGCGCCACCGGGTCAGTGGGCGGCCTACCGAGAAGGGTGGAGGCGGGCCAGGAAGGTCGCCGCGGCCGTCGGTCTGTGCCGCGATCTGGCCAATACCCCGCCCAACGTCGCCACGCCGCAGTGGATGGCCGAGCAGGCCGGCGTGCTGGCCGAAGAGCGCGGCATGGAGATCGAGGTGCTCGGGGTCGAGGAGCTCGAAGAGCGGGGAATGGGCGGCATCCTGGCCGTCGGGAGGGGCTCCGCGAACCCGCCGCGCATGGTGCGGCTGGAGTGGGGGAGCGGCGAGGAGTCGGTCTCGCTGGTCGGCAAGGGCGTCACCTTCGACACCGGCGGCATCTCGCTCAAGCCCGGCGCCAACATGGACGAGATGAAGTTCGACAAGTCCGGCGCCTGCACGGTGCTGGGCATCGCGCGCGGGGCTTCGGAGCTCGACCTGCCCTTCCGCTTTCGCGTCTATCTGCCTCTCGCGGAGAACATGCCCGACGGCCTGGCCTACCGGCCCAGCGACATCGTGCGCTGCTACAACGGCAAGACGGTCGAGGTGCTCAACACCGACGCCGAGGGCCGGATGATCCTGGCCGACGCCCTGGCCTGGGCGGCCACCGAGAAGCCGGACCATCTGCTCGACTTCGCGACCCTCACCGGGGCCTGCGTCGTCGCACTCGGTCAACACGGCGCGGGCCTGTTCTCGACCGACGACGATCTCGCCGCAGAGCTCTTGAGCGCGGCGGCTGAGGCCGACGAGTACCTCTGGCGCCTGCCGCTCTGGCCCAACTTCGGCGAGGAGATGAGGGGGCTCCACGGCGATCTGCAGAACATCGGCGTGCGCTGGGGCGGCGCCAGCAGCGCGGCGGCCTTCCTGTCGAACTTCGTCGGCGGCGCTCGGCGCTGGGCACATCTCGACATTGCCGGGCCGGCCTACGTCGGGCGGGGCAACAAGAGCGCGTTCGGCAGCACCGGCTTCGGGGTCGGTCTCGCCCTCGGCTGGCTCATGGCGCGGGCCGAGCGAAGCTAAGGGCTCGCCTTGCCGCCCCTGCTCACGGTCGAAGGTCTGACGATCACCTTCCCGATCGAGGGCCGGCCGGTGCCGGTCGTGCAGGACGTAACGCTGTCGGTCGAGCGAGGCCAGTTCGTCGGCCTGGTCGGCGAGTCGGGCTGCGGCAAGAGCATCACGGCTCTGGCCCTCTTGCGGCTGGTGCCGAAGCCCGGTCGAATCGAACGCGGCAGCATCCGGCTCGAGGGCAAGGAGCTGCTCGAGCTGCGCGACGAGGAGATACGCCGCGTTCGCGGCGCCCGGATCGGCATCGTCTTCCAGGAGCCGATGACCTCGCTCAACCCGGTCTTCACGATCGGTTTCCAGGTCGCCGAGTCGCTGCGCGTTCACCAGAAATTGTCGCGCGGCGCGGCGCGGGCGGAGGCCATTCGGCTCCTCGACCGGGTGGCGATTCCGGCGGCGCGCCAGCGCGTGGACGACTATCCCCACCAGCTCTCCGGGGGGCAGCGGCAGCGCGCGATGATCGCCATGGCGCTCGCCTGCGGACCCGACCTGCTGATCGCCGACGAGCCGACCACCGCGCTCGACGTCACCGTGCAGGCGCAGATCCTGGAGCTGCTCGATCGCCTTCGCGGCGAGCTCGGGCTGGCCGTGCTGCTCATTACCCACGATCTCGCGGTCGTCGCCGAGACCTGCGACCGCGCCCTCGTGATGTACGCGGGCCGGATCGTCGAAGAGGGCTCGGTCGCCGGTCTGTTCGAAGCTCCCAGTCATCCCTACACTCGGGGCCTGCTGGCGGCGGTGCCAAGGCTCGGCCGACCGGCCCCGCGCGGCGGCTTGCCGACCATTCCGGGCCGCGTGCCGGATGCGGGCCGGCTGCCCGAGGGATGCGCCTTCCACCCGCGCTGCGGCGACGTGCTGGAGATCTGCTCGCGGGAGGACCCGCCGGTCTTCGACATCGACGACGGTCACACGGCGCGCTGCTTCCTCTACACCGCGACGGAGGAGAGCAAGGCGTGACGCCGCTGCTCGCCGTTCGCGGCCTGACCAAGAGCTTCCCCGTTCGCCGCGGCCTCCTGCGTCGAACCGTCGGACACGTCCACGCGGTCGACGGCGTCGACTTCGAGCTCGAAGCCGGCGAGAGCTTCGCGCTGGTGGGTGAATCGGGGAGCGGCAAGACGACCCTGGCGAGGTGCGTCGTGCGGCTCATCGAGCCGACCGGCGGCACGGTCGAGTTCCGCGGCGAGAATCTGCTCGAGCTGTCGGCGGAGGAGCTGCGCCGACGCCGCCGGCACTTCCAGCTGATCTTCCAGGATCCGTACGGCTCACTCAATCCGCGCATGCGGATCGGGCGGATCCTGGCGGAGCCGCTGGAAGTCCACGAGCTGGGCTCGCCGGCGAGCCGCCCCGACCGGGTGCGCGAGCTGCTCGCCACGGTCGGGCTGTCGGAAGAGGCCGCGGGGCGGTACCCGCACGAGTTCTCCGGCGGTCAGCGACAGCGCGTCGGGATCGCCCGGGCCCTGGCCACCGAGCCCGACCTGCTGATTGCCGACGAGCCGGTCTCGGCGCTCGACGTGTCGGTGCGCGCCCAGATCATCAATCTGATCGCCGGGCTCCAGCAGGAGCTGGGCCTGACGTTGATGCTCATCGCTCACGACCTGGCTGTCGTCGAGCAGATCACCGATCGCTGCGGGGTGCTCTACCTCGGGCGACTGGTCGAGATCGGCCCGAC
>JAHEKO010000432.1 GCA_024638355.1 Acidobacteriota bacterium | reverse complement strand
GGGCGATCCGACGACCTGGAAGTACCAGGTGGTCATGCAGTCGAACGAGGGCTTTCCGGCCGAGGGCGATCTCCTCACCCGCAAGGTCAACGAGTTCGAGGGCCAGCACCGCTTCGGCGGCGGCACCGACTACGACTGCGACCCCCACGTGATGGACATCCTCGGCGACCACTCGATGCTGGCGTACGAGTGCGAAGCCGACGGCACGTCCAAGTCGATGGCAACGCTCGAGATGGTGAGCCCGTAACCGGCGCGCCACGTTCGATGAATCTCGATTCAGGAGGACCAAAGAGATGAGATGGAAGACACTGGCTCTGGTGGCGGTCGTCGCCGGCGTGGCGTGCTTCGCACCCGCCGCGGCGCGCGCGGACGACACCAAGCTGTTCACGATCACCGGCGTGAACTACACCAAGTGGCTGTGGGGCACCGATCGCTTCGACGGCTCGCTCTACAACTTCACGTCGATCCCGGGTGAGGGCTTCGGCGACAACGGCCAGGGCACCGAGCTCGAGCTGCTGGTCTCCGCCAAACCGTCCAAGAAGGTCGAGGTGTCGGGGCGCATGAAGGCGCGCTTCAACCAGAACTTCTGGACCAACGGCGGCGGCTTCGGCGGCGGCGGAGTCGGAGATCCCGGCAGCGGCGACTGCCTGGGCGGCGACTGTGGCGAGTTCGACTCGCGGTCGGCCCAGTACGTCAAGTTCCGCGGCCTGACGATCAACTTCACGCCCGGCTACTCGTGGCTGGACAACGCGCTGGTCGGCTCCAGCGACTTCGGCATGTTCGATCCGTTCACGATCGGCAAGATCCGCTATATCGATCGCGACAACAACGCCGGAATCCTGCTGCAGGGCTCGTCGAGCAATCGCAAGTTCAGCTACGACTTCACCCGCATGTCGCTCAACCGGCTGGTCTACGGTCCCGACTTCAACACCGGCGACTATCCGGTGCAGGACGCGACCTACGGCCTGCAGCTGAAGTTCGACCCGTCTTCGGACTGGGACTTCGCCTTCCACTACAACTACACCGGCGACGTCGAGATCGACGTCGAGGACTTCAACCGGCGCGACGGCCGCGATCTGATTACCCGGTTCAAGAACAACGTGGCCGGGCTCCGGGTCGGCTTCCGCCCGAACTCGACCTGGGACTTCCGCCTGGCGGCCTACGCGAGCTCCGCGAACTCCAATCCCGACCTCGCGCCGGGCTCCTTCTTCGGCATCTCCGGCTTCTCGCCGGTGCCGGCCGGCAAGCTCGAGGACGAGAGCTACAAGCTGAACGTAGACGTCAACGATCCGTTCAACAACGGGCTGTCGTTCAACTTCGAGTACTTCGACATCGGCGCCGACTACGTCTCGATCATGGCCGCGCGCCGCGAGTCGGACGTGCTGCTGACCGAGGGTCACGACTCGACCTGGGCGTGGCCCGGCCCGGACAACATCTCGTTCGGCGTCTTCAACCAGGGCAATCGACGGATCGGCTACGGCGGCTGGCAGGGCCACGCCCAGCAGGTCGCCACGATCAACGTCGACAACGAGTTCACCGACTTCGACGAGCCGATGGCCGAGACCGTGATCGGCTGGAAGGGCTTCACCCTGGTTCCGGTTTGGGTCTCGGGGAATCTCGAGCTCGCCGGCGAGTACACCTTCGTCGACTACAACACCAACTGGCAGGCGTGGGACAAGCCCAACCGGGCGATTCTGGACAGCGTCTATCCGAACCACGAATCGGACGCCGGAGTCGGCTCCTTCCGCAACGCCTACGCGCCCTTCCAGGACAAGGAGACCACCTTCCTGGTGCTCAAGGGCAAGTACTTCGTCGACACCGGCAACGGTCTCGAGCTGTTCGGCAAGATCAAGTGGATCGACGAGACCGACAAGCGGATGACCGACGCGCGCTTCCTGCCGTACCAGGCGGGCGACTGCCCGACGACCGGCGCGCTGGGATGTGCCGGCAACACCAACGCCTACTTCAACGGCGTAGATCCGGATACCGGCGATCCGTTCAGTTTCTCGACCGCGGATCTCTACGGCAACCCGCCGGTGATCACCAACGCGCTCGGGCAGACCGGCTATCAGTGGAAGCCGTTCGACAACCTGGCGGACGACGATCGGGACATGGACTACGCCATGTTCATGCTCGGCGCCTCCTACCAGCTCACCAACGAGCTCTGGGGCTCGCTGCGCTACGAGAACTACGACGTCAAGTTGGTCGACGGCAACACCGCGTTCCAGGCGTACCAGCTGCACGAGATGGCCTCCGGTCAGCACGACAAGCAGAAGGTCATCATCGAGCTCAAGTACAACCTGGGTGGGGCCGAGATGGGGCTCAATTACGAGTTCAACGACGGCTCCTTCGAGCCGGCTTTCGGCGGCGGCTTCGTGCCGACGCTGGCCGACGAGAGCGTCCAGGACGACTTCGGCTATCGCATCGGCACGCGGGGCTTCCGCGGTCGCTTCGGCGGCTGGAACTCGCTCGAGAATCGTGACTACGAGCAGCAGCGCCTCAAGGCGTTCTTGAAGCTCTTCTTCTGATCTCCTTGGTTGTGGCGTCGGGGCTCGGCGGCTTCGGGCCGGGCCCCGGCGACGCGGCCGAGACTGAATGGGAAACGAACTATGAACACAGCAAAGACAACGAAAGTCGCCGCCGGGTTGATAGCGATCGTCGCGCTTCTGGCGACGCCCGCGCTGGCCGGCAAGAGCCAGATCTTCGAGCTGGTCGATCCGCGCGGTGACGACCACGGCGACGGAAGCCTGATCTATCCGCTGCGCACCGACTTCACCGAGGGCGAGCTCGACCTGGTGCGGTTCTCCGCGCGGCGCGTGAACCGAGGGACGATGTTCGAGGCGACCTTCGCGCGGCCGATCCGGCCCACCGAGGGCCAGACGGTCGACGACATCGGCACTCAGCTCGACTCTCTCGCCCGCTTCGGCTTCTACAACCTGAACATCGACGTCTACATCGACACCGACCGCGAGTTCGCCTCGGGCGCGATCGCCACGATGCCCGGCCGCGAGGTGGAGGTGAAGGTGGAAGAGGCCTGGGATCGGGCGGTCATCGTGACGCCGCGGCCGCACAATGCTCGCGCCGCCCTCGAGCGCGAGGTCCTGACCGCGATGAACAAGCAGATGCTCGGACAGGCGGAGGAGAGCGGCGAGCCCTACGACGAGAGCGCGCTCAAGAAGACCGTGCCCACCGAGCTCGCCGATCGGGTCTTCTTTCCGACCCGCATCCACGCCCGCGGCCGCACGCTCAGCTTCTTCGTGCCCGACACCTTCTTCGGCGGCCCGGCACGGGCCGACTGGAGCTACGTGGTGGCGGTCTCGGGAGCCGATCTGATCCAGCGCTTCGATCTTTCCGCGCGGGCCGGCCTCGCCGCCACCACGCGCGACAAGATGAACATCGTGCCGGTCTCGTCCGGCTCGTGGCAGAACCGTTTCGGCACCAGCCGGTCGGAGACCCATCTGATGCCGCCGCTGGTGGACATCATCGTCCCCGAGGGCGCGAGTCAGGAGAAGGTGCTGGCGGACTTCAACGGCTATCAGGGTCGTCCGGCCGTGCTGCCGGGCGTGACTCCGGACGGATCGAAGAAGGACGCCGACGGGCCGTAGGTAATCCTGGTCGCTAGCCTGCGTTTCCCATGGGAGGCGGCCCGGGCTCTCGGGTCGCGGGGTCGCCTCCCGGTTTTGTCACGACCCCGTGCTGGCGTAGCG
>JAHEKO010000431.1 GCA_024638355.1 Acidobacteriota bacterium | reverse complement strand
CGCTGCT
The DNA here is from genome assembly GCA_024638355.1 of Acidobacteriota bacterium. Taxonomy (GTDB): domain Bacteria; phylum Acidobacteriota; class Thermoanaerobaculia; order Multivoradales; family JAHEKO01; genus JAHEKO01. The sequence continues at coordinate 3,704 of JAHEKO010000431.1, read as the reverse complement.
CGGCAACTTCATCCTGATCCTGCCGATCGTGGTCATCATCCTCTTCCAGTCCGAGATCCGGCGCGCGTTGGCCAGCTTCTGGCGCAACCCGCTCTTCAGCTTCAGCGCGCCGCACGAGGTCGACCACACCATCAACGAGGTCGTCGTCGCGGCCACCAGCCTGGCGTCGAAACGGATCGGCGCCTTGATCGTCATCCAGCGGCTCGAGGGACTGCGCAACTACGTCGAGAACGGTATCCAGCTCGATGCCAAGATCTCTTTCGACCTGATCATGAATATCTTCTCGCCCGATACCCCCCTTCACGATGGCGCGGTCATCGTCCAGGGCGAACGCCTCGCCGCGGCCGCCTGCTTCCTGCCGCTCACGCTCAAGACCGAGGTTTCGAGGCAGTTCGGCACCCGGCATCGCGCCGCGATCGGCATCACCGAGGAGACCGACGCGCTGGCGGTGGTCGCCTCCGAGGAAACCGGCAGGGTATCGGTGGCGCTCGACGGACAGATTCGGGTCGGACTCGACGCCAAGGCGCTGCGCAATCTGCTGTTTCACCACCTGGTCACCGACCAGAACGCGCCGCTCGAGGAGGCCTCCGCGTGAGCCGCCTGTGGTCGACCTGGGGGCTCCGGATGCTGGCGCTGGCGCTGGCGATCCTGGCCTGGTTCATCTTCAGCGTCGGCCAGCGCGAGCGCACCGGCGAGACGACCGTCGAGCCGTTCGTCACCTACCGGCCGCCCGAGGACTTCATGATCCTCGAACCGCCCGACCGCGTGCGGGTGCGGCTGTCCGGACCCGAGAGATCGCTGGCGGGGCTCAACCCCTTCCAGGTGAGCGTCGTCGTCGAGCTGCGCGACGCCGAGCTCGGCCGCCAGGAGGTCGCGCTGACCAGCGACAACGTCGTGCTGCCACCGGGGTTGACGGTCGTGTCGATCGATCCCAACGTTCTGGCGCTGCAGCTCGACCGGGTGATCAGCGACCTCAAGCCGATCGACGTCGCTCTTATCGGCGAGCCGGCCGCAGGCGCGATCGCCCAGGAGCCGAGCGTCTTTCCGCTGGTCGCGGTGGTGACCGGTCCCGAGTCCAAGGTCAGGGCGCTCGAAGCCCTCACCACCACGCCGATCAGCCTCGACGGGCACGCGCTCGACTTCACCGCGCGGGCCGCGGTCATCTCCCCCGATCCGCTGATCCGAGTGGTCGAGCCTTCGATGGTGGACGTCGACGTCCGCCTCGACATTCCCGGAGCTCCGGGCGAGGACCCGACTCCCTCGCGATGAGCGACCGCTTCTTCGGCACGGACGGGGTCCGGGGTCCGTTCGGAGCCTATCCGCTCGATCGGCCGACGATTACGGCCCTGGGTCACGCCCTCGGTCGAAGCCTGCGGCGGAGCGGTGAGCGACCGCTGGTCGTCGCCGGCGGCGACACCCGCGAGTCGACGCCCGAGCTCTGCCGCTGGGTCGGAGCCGGTCTGGCCATGGCCGGCGGCGAGCTGCGCTACGGCGGCACCCTGCCGACGCCGGCGGTGGCGTTCCTGGCCCGCGAGGTCGGCGCCGACTGCGGCATCGCCGTCTCCGCCAGCCACAACCCGATGCCCGACAACGGCCTCAAGCTGATCGACGGCGACGGCTTCAAGTGGGCGCCTGCGGCCGAACGGGCACTGGAAGAGCGACTGCTCGCCGGCGACGGACCCGACGCGCCGGACTCCGTGCTCGAGCCCGAGCCGGAGCTGGTGCGCGGCTATCTCCGCCATCTGAGGGACTCCCTGCCCGGCGAGAGGCCGCTCGCCGGACTGCCCATCGTCGTCGACTGCGCGAACGGCGCCGCCTCCGAGCTGGCACCGGAGCTTTTCGAGGAGCTCGGCGCGGAGGTCACCGCGCTATTCGATCGGCCGAACGGCACCAACATCAACGACGGCTGCGGCTCCACCCACCCCGAGGCGATGGCCGCCGCGGTCGCCGACGGACCCGCTGCGCTGGGCGTCGCCTTCGACGGCGACGCCGACCGGGCGCTGTTCGCCGACGAGACGGGGCGGGTGCGGGACGGCGACGCGATTCTCTACCTTTGGAGCCGGTCGCTCCTCGCCCGGGGAATGCTGCCGGCGAACGCCGTCGTCGCCACCTCCATGAGCAATCTCGGCCTCGAGGTCGCCTTGCGCAACGCCGGCATCTCGGTCGTGCGCTGCGACGTCGGCGACCGCGTGGTGGTCGACACCATGCGCGAGCGCGGCATCGTGCTGGGGGGCGAGCAGTCGGGACATATCATCGACCTCGCTCTCGCCACCACCGGCGACGGCATGCTCACGGCGATCCAGGTCGCCCACATCGTCAAGGAGTCGAGGCTGCCGCTTTCCGAACTGCTCACCGGGCTGCCCCGCTTTCCGCAGACGCTGCGCAACATCCGCGTCCGCTCGAAGCCCGATCTGCTGTCGCTGCCGGGCGTGGCCGAGACCGCCGCCTCGGTCGAGAGCGAGCTCGGCGAAAGCGGCCGGCTGGTCCTGCGCTACAGCGGTACCGAGCCGCTGGCGCGGGTGATGATCGAGGGGCCCGACCGGGAGACCATCGAGCAGCTCGCCGGCCGGCTCCTCGACGCCATCGACAACGAGATCGGAGTCCGATGACCCAGCTTTCGGTCAACGTCGACCACGTCGCCACCCTCCGGCAGGCGCGTGGCGCGAGCTATCCCACGCCGGTCGAGGCGGCGCGGATCGCCGAGGCGGCCGGCGCCTCCGGGATCACCGCTCACCTGCGCGTCGACCGCCGTCACATCCAGGACGCGGACGTCGACGAGCTGCGCTCGGTCGTCCGCGGCAAGCTCAACCTCGAGATGTCGACCGCCGACGAGATGCTCGAGCTCGCCTGCCGGGTGCGACCCGACCAGGTCACCCTGGTCCCCGAGCGGCCCGAGGAGGTGACCACCGAGGGCGGCCTCGATCTCGCCGCCGCCGGGCCGGCGATCCAGGCCGCCATCCGGCGCCTGCGCGACGCCGGGATCGCGGTCTCGCTCTTCATCGACCCCGACCCCGAGCAGATTCGGCGCCTGGCCGACTTCTCCAATGATCTCGCCGCCGGCTTCGAAATCAACACCGATCACTACACCCGCCCCGGCGCCGACGCCAACCGCGAGCTCGAGCGCATCGTCGACGCCGCCGCCATGGGCGCCGAATGGGGCCTGCGCGTCTACGCCGGCCACGGCCTGACCACCGAGAACGTCCGCCGGGTCTCCGAGATTCCGGTCGTCCGCGAGCTCAACATCGGCCACTTCATCGTGTCCCGCGCGGTGATTGTCGGGATGGAGCGAGCGGTCAAAGAGATGCTCGCGGCGATGGGCTAGAGCGATCGGCTCTCTCTTCACCCGCCGGCTGTCGCGGCCGCTTCTGCAGCCTACGCATCCTCCCCTTCTTTCGCCAGCCGTCTCCAGGTTTCCCTGACGGCAGGCTCGGGAGTCGCCCGCTACCGCTCGACGTCGGCCACTGCCGCCGGCACCTCTTCGGGCGCCTTGGCGATCAGTACGGTGCCGGCTACCGGGAGCAGCGCCCGGTGGAGCTTCTCGCCGAGGGCGATGTTGACTTCGTAGTAGCCCTCGGGGCAGATTTTGAGGAGCCGGCCGCGACCGCCCTTCATGCCCAACTGGGTGTTGTGAATGACGACTTCCGCGGGTAGCTCCATAGCCTCTACTCCTCCCGACTACTCCTCTATGTGACCCTGCTCCCGAT
>JAHEKO010000430.1 GCA_024638355.1 Acidobacteriota bacterium | reverse complement strand
CTGCAACGGCCTGGAAGGAGGCTGGTACCCGCTGGGGCAGACCGAGATCATCGCCTACAACGAGCAGGAGGACATGGTCGAGCTGACCTTCGACGCCGACTCTCCGCCATTCCCCGCAGAGGCGCAGCGCGTGCAGGTGGGCGGCCCCGACCTGCCCGTCCCGTTCGCTTCGGGCTGGCTGGCGCTGGATCTCGCCACAGAGGCCGGGCTCCAGTCCTACATGATCGTGCAGACGGACACCGGCAAGCGCAGCGCGCACCACATGGCGCACCCGCTGCTCCTCGGCACCAATCCGAGCGATTCGAGCGCCTGCGGCTCACCTCCCACGGTCACCAGCGGGCCGATCCCCTGACGCCGGCGTCACTCCGCTCCGCCTGGCTACTGGTGGTCGCGGTCGCTTGGACCGCGCTGCCCGCCCGGGCCGCCGGGCCGAGATTCGAGCGGCTCGACGCCGGTCTGCCGACTACGGGCCAGTGGCGGAACGGCTTCGACCTCGCCGACGTCGACGGCGACGGCCACGTCGACCTGATCCACGGTCCGCCGCGCCGGGGGGAGCGCGTTCCGACCCTCTTCCGCGGCTCGGGAGACGGACGGTTCGTTCCGTCGCTCCCGGGCCTCTTCGCCGAGGCGCCCTTCGACTATGGCGATGCCGCGGCGGCCGACCTCGACGGCGACGGCCGCGTCGACCTCGCGTTCGCGGTCCACCTCGGCGGCGTAACCGCGTTCCTGGCCGGCCCCGACGGCGACTTCCTCCGGAGCGTCGAGGGTCTCGAGCTGCGGTCGCCGGGCGCGGTCGACTTCTCCAGCCGTGCCTTCGAGGCGGCCGACTGGAACGGCGACGGCCGCATCGACCTGGTGGCGCTGGGCGAGGGTCCGGCGCGCGGATCGCCTCACCCCCGGCGCGGCCTGGCCGTCTTCCTGAACCTGGAGTCGGGATGGCGGCGGGCGCCCGGGCCGGACGATCGGGCCTTCGGAGATTCGCTGGCGCTTGGTGATCTCGACGGCGACGGACGGACGGACGCCGTCGTCGCCTCCCGCCGGCTCGACGATCGCGCGCCCTTTCGCATCCAGCGTCCGGAGGGGGGGTGGGAGATCGTCGTCCTGGAGACGATCCGGCCGAGGAGCTACTTTCCCTCCGTTGCGGCGACCCGCCTCGAAGAAAGCCGCCTGGTCGAGTTTGCCCTCTCCTGGGTCGAGCTGTCGGGGCACGAGTGGCGGTCGGGCGTCGACCTCTTCACGCAGCAGCTTGACGGCTGGCGGCGCACCGAGCTCGTGGCGCGACCGGGCGCTCGCGAGACGCGCGCCCTCGCGGCCGGAGACCTCGACGGCGACGGCTACCGTGACCTTGTAGCCATCGACGACCGGGGCGAGGTCACGCTGTTTCTCGGCCGGGCGGACGGTACCCTGACGGAGCGCCGCAACCGCGCACTGGCCCGGGCCGGCAGCGGCTGCTCCGGCCGGCACGCACGGCTGCACGACATCGACGGGGACGGCCGCCCCGAGCTGCTCATGGCCTTCGCCAGCGAGCCGGACGGCTCGAGATGTGAGGCGGGCGGCAGCCTCCAAGCCTGGAAGATCCGCATCCGTTAGCGCCTGCCCGACGCGGGGGTGAGCACTGCCTGGTCGGATTTCGACACGTGCAGTCCGCCGACGCGTCCTGAATATCTCGGCGGTGCGGTAGGCTCCCACACGGGTTCACATGATCGGTCGGAGGCTGGACCACTATCTGATCCAGGAGAGGCTGGGTGCGGGGGGAATGGGCGAGGTCTTCCTGGCACTCGACACCAAGCTCGATCGCAAGGTGGCGCTCAAGGTACTGCCCAGCGCCATGGCGGTCAGCGAGACCCGGCTGCAGAGGTTCCGCCGCGAGGCCCGGACGCTCGCCTCGTTGAACCACCTCAACATCGTCACCATCTACTCGGTCGAGACGGTGGACGACGTCCAGTTCCTGACCATGGAGCTGCTCGACGGCACGACGCTCACCAAGAGCATCCCGCGCGAAGGAATGCCGGTCGCGGACTTCTTCGACGTCGCCATCCAGCTGACCGACGCCCTGGCTGCGGCCCACACCGCGGGCGTGATCCACCGCGATCTCAAGCCCGGAAATGTCATGGTGACCCGCGACGGGGTGGTCAAGGTTGTCGACTTCGGTCTCGCAAAGCTGGCCCGCCCAGACAGCGCGGTCGGCAGCAGGGAGGACACCATGGAGCTCCTGACCGGGGAGGGCAAGGTCCTGGGCACCGTGCCCTACATGTCCCCCGAGCAGCTCACGGGCCGATCCGTCGATCACCGCTCCGACATCTTCTCGCTCGGCATCGTTCTGTACGAGATGGCCACCGGCGAGCGGCCCTTCAAGGGAGCGACCTCGGCCGAGCTCCACTCGTCGATCCTGCGCGACACGCCCAGGTCGGTGCACGACATCAAGCCCGAGCTGCCCCACCACGTCGCACGCTTGATTCGGCTCTGCCTCGCGAAAGATCCCGAAGACCGTCTGCAGTCGGCCAAGGACGTTCGCAACGAGCTCCATGCCCTCCGCCAGGAGATCTCCATCGGATCCAGCGCGCCCGAAGCCGCCGCCGAGCCTCCACGCCGGCTTTCGAGGCTCGCCCGCTACTTTCCGGCGATCGTGATGACCCTGGTCGCGGGCTACGCCCTCTGGCAGCTGACCGGCGGTGGACCGCCCGGCGGGAGTCCCGCTGTGGGCATCGAAGCCCAGGCGCTCCTGGATCAAGCCGAGCTCTACGAGCTGCGCGGCTCGACGTTGGAGAATCTGGCCGCGGCCGAGGAGCGCTATCGGAGGGCCCTGCAGCTGGAGCCCGACAATGCCGCGATTCGAGGCCGTCTCGCCAGATTCTTGACAGAGGTCCAGGCCAACTATCCGGAGGCCGACCGACCCGAAAGCGTGCGCGAGCTGGCCGAATCGGCTCTCGAGCTGGATCCCCAGAATACGGACGCGTGGCTCGCTCTGGGCTATCTGGCCCTCTCCCGCAACGAGCTGGGGGCGGCCGAGGAGGCGGCTCGCAAGGTGATGCGGCTCGCCCCGGAGAGCCCCTTCGGCTACATCCTGCGAGGCAGGGTGCACGTCAGAGCGGGTGAGACCGATCTGGGATTGGAGATGCTGCGTCAGGGAGTGGAGCGAGGCGGCACCGACCTCCGCCCCCGGTTGGCCCTCGCCTGGGCGCTCTGGCACAACCTCGGCCGGGGCAATGAAGCGGCGGTCGAGTACGAGCAGGTGCTGCGCTACGCTCCCAACTCTCCGAGCGCGCTCAACAACCTCGGCAGCATCTATGGGCAGCAGGGGCGCTACCTCGACGCCATTCCGCTCTTCCGCCGCCTCCTGAACCTGACCGAGGATCCCGAGGCCGCCTTCAACCTCGGCAACTGCTACTTCTTCCTCGATCGTCTCGAGGAGGCGATCGAAGCGTACCTGCGCGTGCTGGAGATCGATCCCGACAACGTGTGGGCCCCCCATGGCCTGGCCGAAGCCTACGAGAAGCTGGGCGACACCGAGCGGTCACGGCCCTTCTTCGAGCGGGCGCTACGGAACTACGATCGCGCGCTGAGCGCCAGCGGACCGAACGCCAGGTTTCTCGGCAGCCGCGCGGTGTGCGCGGGCAAGCTCGGCCGGCACACCGAGGCCATCGACGCCATCCACGAAGCCGAGCAGCTCGCTCCGCGCAGCGGCGTGGTGCTGTTCAACGCCGCCCAGGTCTACGCGCTCGCCGG
>JAHEKO010000429.1 GCA_024638355.1 Acidobacteriota bacterium | reverse complement strand
TCGAGCGGTAGACGCCGCGCTCCTCGTTCGGACCGAAGATGTGGCCGAGCGCCGCGGCGTAGACCCGGTCGGGGTCGCTCGGGTGGACCTCGATGGCGCCGATCTGGCCGGCCTGCTTCAGGCCGGCGTGAGACCAGGTCGCGCCGCCGTCGGTCGACCGGTAGACGCCGTCGCCGGGCGAGATGTTGCCGCGCGGGCAGGCGGAGCCGGTGCCGGCGTAGACCACGTTCGGGTCCGAAGGCGCGACGGCGACCGCGCCGATCGAGGCGGCGGTGAAGGCCTTGTCGGAGAGGTTCGCCCAGCTCTTGCCGCCGTCGGTCGTCTTCCAGACGCCGCCGCCGGTGGTGCCCATGTAGAAGGTGTCGCGCTCGCCGTGAACGCCGGTCACCGCGGTCGACCGACCGCCCCGATAAGGCCCGATATTGCGGAACTCGAGCTTCTGGAAGAGCTGCGGATCGACCGGCGGCGCGGCCTCGGCCGCGGCCTTTTCGGCCTTCTTCGCTCTTGCCCGCGCGGCCTCGGCCGGAGCGGACAGGGTCAGGCAGAGCGCCAGCGCGAACGGCCACGCGCAGAGAAAGAGTCTGTTCATTCGGGAGCCTCCAGGAAGGAAGTTGTTCAGGGGTGCGCCGAGGCGCGAGGGGAGTATAGCCGGTCGCATGGGCGTTGAATCGGTACCGACGGTGCGGTTGCCGCTCAGCCGCCGGTGGCCAGTCGGGCGGCCAGCTTCAGGTAGTTGCGCGGGCTCCGCAGCAGGCCGCGGAAGGTGGTCTCGCCCAGAAAGACGCGACCGATGACCTCACACAGCGACTGGCCGATGCGTCGGAACGCCAGCCGCCGCAGCCAGTGGCGCTCGTAGAGCAGATGAGCCAGGCGCCGCGCGGTCTTGAGCTCGGGGAGCAGGTCGCGCGCCAGCAGCCGGGCCCAGGCGGCGCGGACGGCGCCGGGGTCGGCGGGGTCGCCGGCGATCGCCTCGGCGGCCAGGCGGCCACTCAGGATGGCCCACGAGATGCCCTCGCAGGTCAGCGGATCGGCCAGCCCGGCGGCGTCGCCGATCAACAGAACCCGTCCTCGGGCGAGCTCGGGCGAGCGCGGCGCGATCGGGATGACGAAGCCGTGGTCCTCGCGCGCTCCATGCTCGGTCAGGCCGAGATGGTGGAGATAGGTCTCGAGATCCTCGCGCAGCGCACTCCAGCCGCGCAGGCGCGACAGACAGCCGACCGACAGGTGATCGCGCTTGGGAAAGACCCAGGCGTAGCCGCTGGGCAGCAGGCCGAAGTCGAAGCGCGCGCGGTCGGCGAAGCGCTGGTAGTCGGCGGGGGCGACGCGGATCTCCGACTCCAGCGCCGGGATGACGTGCTCGTTCTCCGGCCAGCCGGCGGCGCGCGCGGTGCGGCTGCCCGCCCCGTCGGCGGCGACGCAGTAGCGCGCGCCGACCACCCCGCCGTCGGTCAACAGCCGCACCTCCGAGCCGGTCTGCTCGAGATCGCGCACGCGCAGCGGCGCCAGCAGCTCGACGCCCGCCTCTCGCGCCCGCTCGACCATGCGGTGGTCGAGCTCGGAGCGCATGGTCATGGTCACCATCGGCTCGCGCCGCTCGACTCGGAAGTCGAGATCGGCGTCGAGCAGGTGAAGCTCGACCACCCGACACTCGTGCTCGATCGAGCCGTCGAGCTCGAAGTCGAGCATGCGCCGCGCTCGCCAGACCAAGCCGCCGCCACACGTCTTGTACCGCGGCGGCACCTTCTGGTCGAGCAAGGCCACCTCGAGGCCGGTCTCGGCCAGTTTCTGCGCGCAGGACGCGCCGGCGGGACCGGCGCCCACTACGGCGACGTCGTAGCTCTTCGCTGCTTCGATCATTGAGGCGTGACCGCTAGCGCGGCCGCGCCGATTCTATGCTGGAGCGGCGCTCGGGGCCGGCACGGGCCAGGAAGTGCGCTGGAGAACGACCTCGTCGGTCGGGTACCAGCGGTCGCGAAGGAGACCGACCAGGTAGACGGAGCCGGTGATCAGCAGGACGCCGCCCGCGGGGGTGAGGTCGATCGCCCGCTCGAGCGCGGCGCGCGGCTCGGCGATCGCCTCCGCGGCGATCCCGAGCGCCGTGCCGGAGGCGGCGATCTCTTCGGCGGCAACGCACGCCTTGCCGTAGAGGTCGAGCTCGGTGGCGACCAGCCCCGCGGTCGAGCCCGCGAGCTCCTCGAGCAGGCCCTCGGGCGAGCGGCTTCCGGTCGCGGCGAAGATCACGGTGAGGCCGTCCGCGCCCAGCGCCGTGCGCAGGGCGGCGACCTTCTGGGCGTTGTGGGCGCAGTCGAGCACGATTCGAGGCCGCTCCGCGACCCGCTCCAGTCGGCCTGGAAGGCGCGAACGAAAGCCGGCGCGCAGGTGCCCGGGCTCGATCGCCCAGCCGGCCGCCGCCAGTCGATCGAGCGCCGCGGCCGCCAGCGCGGCGTTGCGCGCGGCGAAAGGGGCTCGGGTGCCGAGCTCCAGGTCGACCCGACCGAGGAAGTCGAGGGAGAGACCGAGGCTGCCGTCCGACCTCGGTCGCAAGGAGCCGGTGTCGACCGCGATCAGGGGCGCGCCGACCGCTCGTGCCTCCGCCTCGAGCACGGCCCAACCGCGGCCGCGAGACGCCACGCAGGGCACGCCGCGCTCGATGATCCCCGCCTTGTGCCAGGCGATCTCGTCGAGAGTCGGCCCGAGCGAGGTCGTATGGTCGAGTCCCAGCTCGGTGATCACCGAGAGCTCGCGCTCGAGCCCCTGCACCAGGTCGAAGCGGCCGCCGAGGCCGGTCTCCATGACCGCCACGTCGAGGCGCGCCTCTCGGAAGGCGAGATAGGAGACCGCGAGCGAGGCCATGCCGTGCACCGAGGCGGGACAGTCGTCGTCCGCGGCGTAGGCCTCGGCCGTCGGGCGCACGCCGTCGACGGCGGCGACCAGCTGGCCGACCGAGCAGTAGCTGCCGTCGATCCAGGTCTTCTCGGTGAACGCCTGGAGGTAGGGAGAGGTGTGGCAGCCGGTGCGCAGACCCGCCGCGCTCAGCGTCGCCGCGATCAGCTGGCAGACGCTTCCCTTGCCGGAAGTTCCCGCGACCTGGACCGACGGGTAGGCGCGCTGGGGGTCGCCGAGGGCGCGGTTGAACTGGAGCGCGGCGCGCACCTTGCCCTCGGGGCTGCGCCGCCGCGGCGTCATTCGAACGATGTCGCGGTCGATGAAGCGGACGGCGGAGCGATACGCCTCGAGAGTCCGGACTCGCTGGTCGGGGGAGAGCACGCCGGGTGAGCCGCTAGTCGGGCGCCGCCGCCCGGTCGCCGGCGGCGACGGCGGCGACCAGACGCGGCAGGGCCTCGTGCCGCTCGATCTCGCCGCCGAGGTAGGCGTGCCAGTCGCGGCGCAGCGCCTCGATCTCGGCGCGCTCCCGCCGCGCGTAGAGTCCGACGTGGTCGGCGTAGTGGACGTAGCCGGCGGCGCCGGCGTCCGCGTACGCTTGCCGGACCAGCTCGCCCGAGGTGTAAAACATCATCAGGTGCCACAGCCGCGCCGGCGCCTCGGCTCCCTGCCGCTCGAACTCCCGGTCGAGCGTGCCCGTGAGCGGTTGCTCCAGCGACGGGTAGTGAGACGACTCGTGGAACAGGACCTCGAGCGAACGCGGCATGGCGTTGCCGGGCGAGCGAGTGGAGATCACGACCTGGCGCGAGGCGTAGGCTCCGACGTCGTTGCTGTAGGCGGCGAGGTCGA
>JAHEKO010000428.1 GCA_024638355.1 Acidobacteriota bacterium | reverse complement strand
CCCAGCCCGGTCAGGGCCACGCGGCCGTGAGCCGCGCAGCGGGCCCAGTAGTCGGCCCACATCGCCAACGAGGGCTCCAGCCGGGGCAGCTGGTGCCAGCTCGCCAGCTCCTCCGCGCGCTCGAACAGGCCATATCGATCGGCGACCAGGAGCTCGAGCGGCATGTCCACCGCGTCCGCCGCGAGGCGCGCGTACCGACCCTCTTCGTCGTCCGTCAGCAGCTCCTCGTAGACGATGGTGAGTGCCTTCGGCTCGGCCCGCGGGAAGGTCCGCTTCATGTGCCGCGCGGCGACCACGCCCACCGCGGTGGAGTCGGTTCCGCCACTCATCACGACGGCCGCGCGATCGGTGCGCAGCCGATCGGCCACCGCCGTTCGGAAGAGCTCGCCGAAGCGCTCGACGTACTCCGCGTCGCCGGCGAGGCGGAGATGCCCGTCCAGCGGCAGCGTCCAGTATTCGTCCCGCCGGACGCCGGCGGAGTCCGCACTCAGCCGATGCGCGGCGGGGAGGCGCTGCACGTCGCGATACTCCACGCGCCCCGGATCCTGGCTCTCGCCGAAGATCAAGAAATCCCCGATCGCCACCTCGTCGAGCTCGGCGGACACCCGGGGATGAATCCGCAGGGAGTCGACGTCGCTCGCGACCAGCAGAGTCTCGCCCCTGTGACACCAGTAGAGCGGCTTGACGCCGAAGCGGTCGCGGGCGCAGAACAGCCGTTGGCGGCCCGCGTCCCAGATCGCGAAGGCGAAGTCGCCGATCAGATGCTCGACGCAAGCCCGACCCCAGCAGTGGTAGGCGTGCAGGATGAGTTGGGCATCGGTCGCCTGCCGGAGGTCTCGACGCCCCTTCGACCCGAGCTCGCGGACGAGCTCAGCCCGACCGTCCACTCGCGCGTCTGCGGTGATCCAGACCTGGCCCTCGAGAGTGGTGGGCTGGCGCGCCCCTTTCGACTCAGGCGTCGTCTCGAGCATGGCGTGTCCCAAGCCGACACGACCCAGGCTCCGCGCCTCGTGACGATCCGGCCCCCGGTAAGAGAGGGCGGCCGTCATCCGCCGCAGCAGCCCGAGATCGACGGGCGCACCGGACGGGTGGAAGAGGACGACGATGCCACTCACTGGCGACTGCCGCGACGTTGGGTGTTCAGGGCGCGAAGGGCGCTTGGATTATAGTGAGTCCCGCCGGAGCGGCGAGCCGCTTCGGATCGCCGCACGTCACGTGCTTGGGACGACCCGGGAAGGCCCCTTGGCAGGCTTCGAGCTTTTGCTCTCCAAGCTTCGCTCCGCCGCGAGGCAGCTCCCCTACCTGGCGCCGGCCCTGTCTCTGGTCTGGTCGGCCGCGCGACCGTGGACCCTGGCGTGGCTGGTGCTGCTGGTCGTGCAGGGGCTGTTGCCGGTAGCGACCGTCTACCTGACCCGCGCGCTGGTCGACAGCCTGGTCGGCGCGGTGGGCGTCGGGGGCTCCTGGGAGAGCGTGCGGCCGACGCTCCTGCTGGTGGCGCTCATGGCGGGCATCCTACTTCTCGCGGAGCTTCTTCGCGGAGCCACGAGCTGGATTCGCACCGCACAGTCGGAGCTGGTACGAGACCACCTGAGCGAGCTCATCCAGCGCAAGTCGATCGAGGTGGACCTCGCCTTCTACGAGACGCCCGACTACTACGACCACCTGCATCGCGCTCGCTGGGAGTCGGCGTCGCGCTCGCTCGCCCTGGTCGAGAACCTCGGCAGCCTGCTGCAGAACGGGCTGACGCTGGTCGCCATGGGCGCGGTGCTGGTTCCCTACGGCCTGTGGCTGCCTCTGGCTCTCGTAGTGAGCACGCTGCCGGCCCTCTACGTGGCCCTCCGCTACAGCGTCCGCCAGCACCGGTGGCGAGTCGACACCACTCACGACCAGCGCCGCGCCAATTACTACGACTGGGTGCTGACCAGCGCCGAGCACGCCGCCGAGCTGCGGATCTTCCGGCTCGGCGACCACTTTGTCGAGACGTATCGAGCGATCCGCGCCCGACTTCGCGGCGAGCGCCTGGCGCTCGCCAGGAGCCAGGGCGTGGGTGAGCTCTGGGCAGGCGCCTTCGGCCTCCTGATCACCGGCGCCACGCTCGGCTGGATGGTCTGGCGCGCCATCCAGGGCTTCCTGACGCTGGGCGACCTGGCTCTTTTCTACCAGGCGTTCAATCAGGGGCAGCGACTGATGCGAAGCTCGCTCGAGCACGTCGGCCAGGTCTACTTCAACATCCTGTTTCTGGGCGATCTATTCGAGTTCCTGGCGATCGAGCCGCGAGTCGTGGACGCGCCCCGACCCCGGCCGGTCCCGAGTACGCTCGCTCGCGGCATCCGCTTCGAGCAGGTGAGCTTCCACTACCCGGGGAGCGAGCGCTATGCCCTCGAGGGACTCGACCTCGAAATCCCCGCCGGCGAGGTGGTCGCGGTCGTCGGGCCCAACGGCGCCGGCAAGAGCACTCTGCTCAAGCTCCTCTGCCGCCTCTACGACCCGCACGCCGGCACCATTCGGATCGACGGCATCGACCTCAGGGAGCTATCGCTGCCGGAGCTGCGGCGACGCATCAGCGTTCTGTTCCAGGAGCCGGTTCGCTACAGCGAGACGGCGGCTCGAAACGTCCGCTTCGGCGACCTGGCCGCCGGCGACGAGCTCGCCGACGTCGAGGCGGCGGCGCAGGCCGCCGGCGCCGACGAGGCGGTCCGGCGCCTGCCCGGCGGCTACGAGGCGCTGCTCGGGAAGTGGTTCCGCGGCGGCAACGAGCTGAGCGTCGGCGAGTGGCAGCGCCTCTCGCTGGCGCGCGCGTTCTTCCGCCGCAGCCCGATCATCCTCCTCGACGAGCCGACCAGCGCCATGGACTCTTGGGCGGAGGCGGACTGGATGGATCGGTTCCGGGAGCTCGCCCGCGACCGCACGGCGATCGTGATCACCCACCGCTTCACTACCGCCCGCAGGGCCGACACCATTCACGTTATGCAGGCCGGGAAGATCGCGGAGTCGGGCACCCACGATCAGCTGCTGGCCGCCGCGGGTCTCTACTCCGACTCCTGGCGCGCCCAGGTCAGATCGCCGGGGGTCGGGGGAAGCGGCTAGCCTGCCGGCGGGGCGGACCTCGGCCTGCGCTATCGTTCGAAGCGATGGCTCGCACCGGCCTCCGATTCCGGCCGCCGCCGCTACGGATCACCCCGGAGATCCGGTGGGTCCTGCTCCGCGCCTACGGCCCGCTCGACGCCGACGGCCCGAACGAGCTCGACCCGGACGCGGCTCTTGGCCTGGCTTTCGACCTTGGGCTTGCCTCACGGATCGGCTCGCGCCTGCCCGAGAGGCGGTTGGAACAGGAGCTGGGTCCGGGAGTCGCCAGTCAGCTGGTCGACGAGCGTATGGCCGCCGCCGGCCTCGGTCTGCGCCTCGGCGCTTCGGTGCGGTGTCTGGCTACGATCGCCGGTGAGGCCGAGATTCCCCTGGCGCTGCTCAAGTTCTCGGCGCTGCAGGCAGCCGGCGTACTGCGGCCGGGCTCGCGGCGCGCGAACGATATCGACCTGCTGGCCACGGAGAGCCTGGCTCCACGGCTGCAGCGGCGACTGGAGGCCACGGGCTTCGAGGCGTCGGATCGGCCGCCGACCGAGCAGCACTTACCGCTGCTCAGTCATCCCGAGCTGGGCCTGGTCGAAGTCCACTTCCGCATCCTCGGCGTGCGCCCAGAGCCCGCCTCACGCTCGATCACTTTTGAAGCGCTCCG
>JAHEKO010000427.1 GCA_024638355.1 Acidobacteriota bacterium | reverse complement strand
GCTCGAGGCCGGCGGCAACGCCGGTCCCAGAGGAATGACCGCCGCTCCGGTTCGCCGGAGGCACAGAATTCGGCTTACGGTTCTCTCCAGCGTTTCTTGAACTCCCATCGGTCCCCCGCCCAGTGTTCGCTCAGCCCAGGTCCGCCCGACTACCTCCGCCGGTAAGGCCGGGAGACCGCGTCGGGGTGGCGGCGCTGTCGGGGCCGGTCGACGCCGAGAGGCTCGAGCTCGGGCTCGCGCGGCTCGCGCGACTCGGCTTCGAGCCGGTCGCCGCCGCCAATCTCGGAGCTCGCGCCGGCATGTTTGCCGGCGGCGATGCCGAGCGGCTCGCCGGCTTCCACCGCCTGGCCGGCGATCCCGAGATCCGGGCTATCTTCTTCGCTCGGGGAGGGCACGGCGCGTTGCGGCTTCTGCCTCGGATCGACTGGGATCTGCTCGCGCGGCACCCCCGGGCGTATGTCGGCTACTCCGACGTCACGCTGTTCCTGAATCAGCTGGTGACGCGGCTCGGTCTGGCCGTCTACCATGGCCCGATGGCGGCGGTCGAGCTCGCTCGCGAGCTGACCGACGGCGAGCGCGAGTCGCTCTTGGGCGCCCTGCGCGGAGAGCTGCCCGCCACCCTTCACGTGGAGCCCCTGGGCGCCGAGCTCTTCGACGTCACGGCGCCCGTGGTGGGGGGCTGTCTCAGCCTGCTGGCAGCCGGTCTGGGTACCGAGTACCGGACGCCTACCGAGGGTGCGATCCTCTTCTGGGAGGACGTCAACGAACCGCTCTACCGCCTCGACCGCATGTTGACCCAACTCAGGCTGTCCGGTAGTCTCGCCGCCATTCGAGGGATGGTTGTCGGCACTGTTCAGCCCGCTGAGACGAGGCTTTCGCATACGGGCCTCGAGGCCGCCGGCGCCTCCGACGCCGATCTTCGCGAGCTCCTCGGCGAGCTCGGAGAGAACTTCGACTGGCCGATTGCCCTCGGGTGCTCCAGCGGCCACTGCGAGCCCAACTTGACGCTGCCCCTGGGACTCGAGGCAAGGCTCCGGTCCGACAACCGAACGCTGTCCGTGGGCTGAGGCGAGGGTATGAACGAACGCTCCGAGAAGGCCGGCGCCGCCCGCTTCCTGGTCGAGTACGAGCCGGGCGAGCAGATCTTCTCGCAGGGGGACTCGGGCAGCGACATGTTCATCGTGCACGAGGGGCGGGTCGAGATTCTGCAGGAGATCGCCGGCAGCCCGGCGCAGCTCGCCGAGCTCGAGAAGGGCGACTTCTTCGGCGAGATGTCGCTGCTCGAGGAGCTGCCGCGGCTCGCTTCGGCCCGCGCCCTGACGGCGGTCAAGCTGGTGCGAGTTGACAGCGCCGCCTTCGACAAGCTGCTGCGGCGCGATCCCGAGATCGCGATCCGCATCATGCGCAAGCTGTCGCACCGGCTGCGGGAGACCGACGAGCAGCTGCGGTCGCTGGCCGACGTGCCGCCGCCCCTAGCCCCGAGCGCCGAGCGGCCGGCGAAGGCGCACAGCCTGCTCCACCTCGAGAGCCGCGCCAGGTTCCCGCTCAAGGGTGCCGGGGAGACGAAGATCGGCCGGGGCGATCCGGTCACCGGCCAGCAGCCGGACGTCGACCTGAGCCCGGTCGATCCCGATCGCTCGAGCAGTCGGCGCCACGCCAAGCTCTACTACGAAGACGGCGCGTTCCACGTGGTCGAGGAGATCGGTACGATCAACGGCACCTTCGTGAACGGCGTTCGCCTCGAAGCGGGTCAGCCTCTGCGCGTGGCGGCCGGCGACGAGCTGCGCTTCGGGCTGGTCGAACTGGTGCTGGCGGATGACTCGCCGCGGCGCTGACGAGCCCCTGCCGCCGAGCACGCCGCTCGCGGCGTTGCGGGGTGTCGGCCCGGTGCGCTCGGCGGCCCTGGCGGAGCGCGGCTATCACACGATCGAGGATCTCCTTTTTCACCTGCCGGCGCGCTTCGAGGACCGGCGGTCGCTCAGCCGGGTCGTCGAGCTGAACGCCGCCGGCAGCTACACCGTGCGCGGGCGCCTCGAGGCGCTCTCCCGGGTGCGCGTGCGGCGCCGCGGTTTCTCGATCGTTCGTGGCCGGCTGGTGGACGACAGCGGCAGCGTAGCGGTGCTCTGGTTCAATCGACCTTATTTGATGAATCAGGTGGAGGAGGGCACCGAGTACCTTCTCCACGGCGAGCTGCGCCGCCGCGGCGAGGGCTGGGAGCTGCTCAACGCGACCTGCGAGCGGCCCGAAGCGGCGGCCGTGACCCGAGGTGTGGTGCCGGTCTACCCGGCGGTCGGCGGCGTCGGTCCGTCCCTGCTGCGCGGCCTCCTGCGGCAAGCGCTCGACCAGGCGGGGCTGCCGGAGTCGATACCCGAGTACCTGCCGCCGGCGCTCCGCGAGCGCCACGGGCTGCCCGAGCTCGGGCAGGCGCTGCTCGATCTACACCGCCCCGGCGAGGGGGCCGACGTGGAGGCGCTGAACGCGGGGCGCAGTCCCGCTCATCGGCGCCTGGTCTACGGTGAGTTTCTCGACCAGCAGATCGAGCTCGGCCTGTCGCGCGCCGACGTCCGCCAGCGCTCCAAGGCGCACGCCTACCGCGCCCGCGAGGCGCTCGACCGTCTGGTCGACAGCCTGCCGCCCTTCCGGCTGACCGAGGCGCAGATCCGGGCGACGGGCGAGATCTTCGACGATCTGGCCGACGAGCGACCGATGCTGCGGCTTCTCCAGGGGGACGTCGGTTGCGGCAAGACCATCGTTGCCGCCCTGGCCCTCGCGGCCGCAGCGGAGAGCGGGTTGCAGGCGGCGCTCATGGCGCCGACCGAGATTCTCGCCGAGCAGCACCACCGCAGCCTGCGCCGGCTGTTGCCGGACTACCGCCTGGCGCTGCTGACCGGATCTGCGGCCGACGCCGCCGAGACACGGCGCCGGATCGCCGCCGGCGAGACCACGATCGTGATCGGCACCCACGCCCTCATTCAGCAGAGCGTGGCGTTCGACAGCCTCGGCCTGGTGGTCGTCGACGAGCAGCATCGCTTCGGGGTCGCCCAGCGGCGCGCGCTGGAGATGAAGGGCGTGCGCCCCGACCTGCTGGTGATGACGGCAACGCCGATCCCGCGCTCGCTCACTCTGACGCTCTACGGCGACCTGGATCTATCGCTGATCGACGAGATGCCTCCCGGGCGCCAACCGGTCGATACCCGCGTGGTCGGCGCCGATAGGCGCGCCAAGGTCTACGACTGGCTGGAACGGCGGCTGGCCAAGGGCTCGCAGGCCTACGTGGTGCTGCCGCTGATCGAGGAGAGCGAACGGATCGAGGCGGTATCGATCGAGCGCCAGGGTGAAGCGCTGTGCCTACGGCTGGCGGACCATGCGCCGGCGGTGCTGCACGGCCGCACGCCGGCCGAAGAGCGCAGCCGCGTTCTCGAAGGCTTCAGCCGGGGCGAGATCCGGGTGCTGATCGCGACCACCGTGGTGGAGGTCGGCCTCGACGTGCCGCAGGCGACCATCATGATCGTCGAGAGCGCCGAGCGGTTCGGTTTGTCGCAGCTCCACCAGCTCCGCGGCCGGGTCGGCCGCGGAGCAGCACCGTCGTACTGCGTGGCGCTACACGGCAAGCCGAGCGCCGATGCCGAGCGGCGCCTGCGCGCCTTCGCCGGTACTGGCGACGGCTTCGCGATCGCCGAGGCCGATCTCGAGATCCGCGGCCCCGGCGATCTCCTGGGCACCCGGCAGTCGGGAGCGCCC
>JAHEKO010000044.1 GCA_024638355.1 Acidobacteriota bacterium | reverse complement strand
TCTTCGAGGAGAACCTCGAGCTCAGCCCGATCCTCGCGACCTCGATTGGCGATCCGCGCTACAACGGTCTGTTGCCGAACTTCTTGAGTGCGGAAGCTCGCGCGGAGGCCGACCGCTTCGAAGAGCGCTGGCTTGCCCAGATCGGCAAGATCGACCGGAGCCTCCTCTCCGGCCAGGATCGGTTGAGCTACGACATCTTCGTCTACGACCGCGAGATCTCGCTCGAGGGCAGTCGCTTCCCGAACTATCTGATCCCGATCAACCAGATGTTCGGGCTCCACAGCTTCTTCGCGCAGCTCGGCTCGGGCGGCAGCATCCAACCCTTCAAGACCGAGCGGGACTACCGCGACTTCCTCGAGCGGATCGCCGGCTTCGCCGTCGTCATGGACCAGGCGATCGCCAACATGCGCGACGGTATCGAGCGCGGCGTCGTTCAGCCTCGCCCGCTGATGGAGAAGGTGCTCCCGCAGCTCGAGGCCCACGTCATCGACGACGTCACCCAGAGCGTCTTCTACCGGCCGATCGCCAACATGCCCGAGGAGATCGCGGGCGAGGCGCGCGAGGAGCTGACCGCCGCCTATGCCGCGGCGATCGAGAGCACCCTCGTGCCCGCCTACCGGCGCATGCACGCCTTCATCCGCGACGAGTATCTACCCAACACCCGCGAGACGATCGCGCTCTCCGATCTCCCCGACGGCGAGGCCTGGTACGCCTACCGCGTCAAGACGATGACCACTACCGACCTGACCCCGGACGAGATCCACCAGTTCGGCCTCGACGAAGTGGCGCGGATTCACGGCGAGATGCTGAAGGTGATGGCCGAGGTCGGATTCGAGGGCGATCTACAGGAGTTCTTTGCCTACCTCGCGGAAGAAGACCGCTTCTACTTCACCGACAAGGCCGAGCTGATCCAGGCCTACACCGACCTGCGCGACGAGATCAACGCCGCCCTGCCGGCCATGTTCGACGTCTTTCCGAAGGCCGACTACGAAGTGAAGGAGGTGCCGGAGTACATGGCGGAGTCGTCCGCCGGCGCCTTCTACCAGCCCGGCACCCCCGACGGCAGCCGACCGGGCGTCTTCTTCGTCAACACCTACAACCTGCGCGCCCAACCCAGGTTCGGCATGCGCACGCTGTCGATCCACGAGGCGGCCCCCGGCCACCACTTCCAGATTTCGATTGGCCAGGAGGTCGAAGAGCTGCCGAGGTTCCGGCGGTTCGGCGGCGGCAGCGCCTATTTCGAGGGTTGGGCGCTGTACGCCGAGTCGCTGGGCAAGGCTCTCGGCCTGTTCGACGACCCCTACGACTACTACGGCCGCCTGAGCGACGAGCTGTTGCGCGCGATGCGCCTGGTGGTCGACACCGGCATGCACCACAAGGGCTGGAGCCGCGAGCGGGCGATCGAGTACATGACCTCCAACTCCTCGATGGCCGAATCGGACGTCGTCGCCGAGGTCGAGCGCTACATCGCCTTTGCCGGCCAGGCCCTCGCCTACAAGGTCGGGCAGCGGGTGATCTCGGAGCTCCGCGCCGACGCCGAACGTGAGCTGGGTGACGCGTTCGACATCAAGGCCTTCCATCGTGCGGTGCTGATCGACGGGGCGCTGCCGCTCGACGTCCTGAAGATCAAGATGGGCGAGTGGCTCGAGGAGCAGCGAACCGCCACGGCACGCTAGTCAGGCTAGACTCGTCGGGCTTCTTCACCAGACCGCCGACCGGCGGGCGAAAGGGGTCCTGCGTGGTCAAGAGAATCTCCCTCTGTTGCCTCGCCCTCGCGATGACGGGCCTCGGGCCACCGCAGCCGAGCGCCGGCGCGCCCACCGGGGCGCTTCTGCGTCTGGCCGCGATGAAGGCTCCGGAGCCGCACCACGGAGGTCTCGATCCGGCACGGGTCGCCGAGGTTCTGCCGGCGGTGGTTCGCTACGACGACCAGGGGCGGCCACAGTCGGTCCGCTACCGTAGGCTGACCTCCATGCTGCTCGCCGAGCTCGAGCGTCTCGACGCGCGCATCCACCGGCTCGAAGCCGAGCTCGAGGCGGCCTCCCGCGACCCCGACGCCGAGCCCCTGGTGCGCATCAAGGTCGACCACGGGTAGAGTGCAAGAGCGCTCGTGATAGTCTTACGAGTCAACTCGAACACGACCTAGTCGTCAGCAGCGACCCGGCCGCTTCGGCCACCGCACGGCCGGCCTCGCGAGGCTGCGAAGGGAGGCCAAGATGCGAAGAAGCCTACTGACCGTCATCCTGTCGGTGCTGGCCGCGCTCTCTCCGGCGGCGGCGCTCGCCGCGGGCACCGTCTCGGGAACCGTCACCGACGTCTCGACCTCGGATCCCCTGGCGAGAGCGACCGTTCTGGTGATCCAGACGCAGCAGGACGTCGTCACCGGAGCCGACGGCAGCTACAGCGTCAGCGTCGCCTCCGGAAGCTACATCCTTCTGGCCGTGGCCAGCGGATGCCAGGCTCAGGAGAAGAAGGTGACCGTCACCGACGGCGACACCACGACCGCCGACTTCGCCCTCGACTGCTCGCTGTCGCAGTTCGGCGACGAGCTGGTCGTGCTCGGCTCGCGCTCGGCTCGCACCGCCGTCGAGACCGCCGTGCCGGTCGACGTGCTCAGCAACGCAGAGCTCGAACAGACCGGCATGACCGAGACCGCCCGCATGATCCAGTTCCTGGCGCCGTCGTTCAACATGTCGACCTCCACCATCAGCGACGGCACCGACATCGTGCGACCGACGACCCTGCGCGGCCTCGGCCCCGACCAGACCCTGGTGCTGGTCAACGGCAAGCGCCGGCACACCTCGGCGCTGGTGCACGTCAACGGCTCGATCGGCCGCGGCACCGCCGGAGTCGACCTCAACGCTATTCCGGCGAGCGCCATCGAGCGCATCGAGATCCTGCGCGACGGCGCCGCGGCCCAGTACGGCTCCGACGCCATCGCCGGCGTGATCAACGTCGTCCTCAAGTCGACCACCGACACCACCAAGATCGACTTGAATCTCGGCCAGCACTTCGAAGGCGACGGCGAGGTGGTGCAGGTCGGCGCGAACCACGGCTGGAAGATCGGCGACGACGGCTTCTTCAACCTGACCGCCGAGTATCGGGACCGTGGCTTCACCAACCGCGCCGGCCCCGATCCGCGCCGCATCTTCAACTGCGTCGAGCAGGTTTTCGGCCAGCCGGCGCTTTCCGCGCCCGGCACCCCCGACGGCTGCGCCCAGGCCGGACTGACCCCCGATCCGCGCGAAGCGAACTACGATCGGCTCAACCATCGCTACGGCGACGCCGAGTCGGAGAACGTCTACCTCTTCCTCAACGGCGAGGCGCCGATCGACGAGTCGTCGGAGTTCTACTTCTTCGGCGGCTGGTCGGAGCGGGAAGGCGAATCGGCCGGCTTCAACCGGCTTCCCGGCCAGAGCCGCACCAGCATCCTGATCCACCCCGAGGGCCATCTGCCGTTGATCAACACCGCGGTCGACGACCTCTCCCTGTCGCTCGGCTATCGCAAGCGCTTCGCCAGCAACTGGTCGATGGACATCGGAGTGGTCACCGGCGAGAACCAGTTCAACTTCACCATCTCGAACTCGGCCAACACCTCGCTCGGCCTCGCCTCGCCGACCTCCGCCGACGCCGGCACCCTCAGCTTCGACCAGACCACCCTGTCGATCGACTTCTTCGGCACGACGGCGGTGGGCGGCAAGACCATCTACGTGGCGCTGGGCGCCGAGTATCGCGAGGACGGCTACCAGATCGAGGCCGGCGAGGTGGCGTCGTGGGTCGACGGCGGCGTACCGAACCAGTTCGGCGGCGCCGCTCCGGCCGGAATCCAGGTCTTTCCAGGCTTCCAGCCGGTCAACGAGGTCGACGCCTCGCGCGACAACGTCGCCCTTTACGCCGACGTGGAGTTTCAGCTCAGCGATCGGTTCCTGCTGGGCCTGGCGGCTCGCTTCGAGGACTACAGCGACTTCGGCAACACCGTGATCGGCAAGATCACCAGCCGCTACGAGGTGAGCGAGAAGTTCGCGCTGCGCGCCTCGGCCTCGACCGGCTTTCGGGCGCCGTCGCTCCACCAGTCCAACCTGGCCAACATCAGCACCCAGTTCGTCGACGTGGGCGGCGTGCTGACACCGGTCGAGGTCGGCACCTTCCGCAACCCCAGCCCGCTGACAACGGTGCTCGGCGTGCCCCTGCTGACCGAGGAGGAGTCGACCAGCTACAGCATCGGCTTCACCTCGCGGCCGAGCGACAACTTCTCGATCACGGCAGACGCCTACAGCATCGAGATCGACGACCGCGTCGTGCTGTCGGGCCGGTTCAGCCAGAGCATCCCGCAGATCGCGCCGCTGCTCGCGTCGATCGGCGTCGGCGCCGGGCAGTTCTTCGTCAACGCGATCGACACCGAGACCGAGGGCCTCGACCTGGTCGTCGCCTACGCCACCGCCGCGGGCCAGGGCAGCTTCAGCCTGACCGCCGCGGCGAGCTGGACCGGCACCGACATCGTCGAGATCCGGACGCCGCCGCTCCTCGCGGGACTGGGCGAGACCCTGTTCAACGAGATCGAGCGGGTCTACATCCAGGAAGCGCAGCCGCACCAGGCCTACAACATCGCCGGCCGCTACACGCGGGGTCCGTGGTCGGGCCTGATCCGCTTCAACTATTTCGGCAAGGTCGCCTCCACCGAGTCGACCAGCGATCCGGCACGCAAGCAGATCTTCGGCGGCAAGTGGCTGACCGACGTCGACCTCTCGTACGCGTTCGGCAACGGCTTGACCTGGCACATCGGCGGCAACAACGTCTTCGACGAGTTCCCGGACGTCAACATTCCGAGCAACTCGTTCAACGGCATCTTCGTCTATCCGCGGCGGACGGCACCCTTCGGCTTCAACGGGGGCTACTTCTACACGAGACTGTCGATCGAGCTGTAGCCCTCTAGCGGCGGCGGGCCCTGCCCGAAAGTAGTGCCCCCGCCCACCTCGCGGAGTATTGGCCGTGCGGGGCCGCGAACGGTACCTTCGGGTGGGTTGTCGAATGCGCGCGGGCGGCGGCAGGAGACGCCATCAGCCCACCCGGGCGCCGGGGCGCCACCACCATGATCGAGATCCGAGAGGCGACCGACCGCGACACCGGCGCCATCCGGGAGATCTTCCTCGCCTGCTACGCGCAGGACTACCTCCACCGCGTCGTCTACGACGAGCTGGGGCTCAAGAAGCTCATCTACGGCGACGACACCCTGATTCTGGTCGCCGAGGACACGGAGACCGGCCGGGTGCTCGGCACCGGCTCGGTGGTGCTCGAGCAGGGCGCCTTCACCGACCTCGTCGGCGAGTTCGGGCGCCTGGCCGTGCATCCCGACGGGCAGCGCCGCGGCATCGCCGGGCGACTGCTCGAGGCGCGCATCGAGCGCGTCCGCGAGCAGCTGCACGTCGGCTACATGGAGGCGCGCGTCGCCCACCGCTTCTCGGTCGACAACGCCTTGAGCCACGGCTTCAAGCCGGTGGGCCACATTCCGTTGAAGGACCTCTTCGGTAAGCGGCGCGAGAGCATCGCCCTCATGGTGCGCTACTTCGGCGGCTCGCTCGAACTGCGGCGCAATCATCCCCATCTGATTCCGGAGGGCTATCCGCTGGCGAGCGCGGCCATGGACTCGGTCGGCCTCGACAACGACGTGGTGGTCGACGAGTCGTCAGCGCCCTACACCAGCGAAGAGGAGTACGAGGTCCAGCGGCTGAACTCGGCCGGCTACTCGTCGCTGCTGCGCATCGAGCGTGGCCGCCTCCGGCGCCGCGAGATCTTCGGCCCGATGCGGCTGCACTACGGCTTCTTCAAGCTGCGCACTGCGGCCTCCCGCTACCTGATCGCGCGGCGCAAGGGGCACATCGCGGGAGCCGTCGGCTACATGCACGACCAGTTCACCTGCGGCGTTCGCGTCTTCGAGCTGATCGCCCTCGACGACATGGCGATCCGGTTCCTGCTCGAAGCGCTCGTCGAGCGCTGCCGCGAGGCCGGCCTCGTCGCGCTGATCGAGATCGACGTCAGCGCTCATGCGCCGCGCATGCAGCGCACGCTGTACGAGCTCGGCTTCCTGCCCGTGGCCTACCTGCCGGCACTCGCCTTCCACCGTGTCGAGCGGCGCGACATCCTCAGAATGCTGAAGCTCCTGGTGCCGTTCGAGCGCGACGGCGTCGAGCTCGCTCCGGCCACCCAGCGCATCGCCGACCTGGTGCTGAGAGCCTTCGAGCAGGGCGAGGTTCTGCCCCGGCTGCAGGAGACCTTCGGCCAGCTCGCGCTGCTCGAAGGGCTCAACGACGAGCAGCGCCGCCGGCTGGCGAGCAGCTGCGGAATGACCACTTTCGAGCCCGGCGAAATCCTGTTCAGCCCCAACGGGCCGAGCCACGAGCTCTACATCCTGCTCGAGGGACGGGTGGCGGTGGAGAGCGCGGGCGGCGGCGAGCCCCTCGGTACGGTCGGCCCGGGTGAGGGCCTGGGCGAGATCGCCGTGCTGGCCGGCACGCCCCACTCGGCCCGCGCCCGAGCGCTCGAGCGGGTCATGGCCGGCGTGCTACCCGGCCAGGCGCTGTCGCAGCTGGTGCGCCGGCGGCCCGACATCGGAGTCGTGCTCTACCGCAATCTCGCCCGCGGCCTGGGAAGCAAGCTGCGGCGCCTCGACGATACCGTCGCCACCTCGGCCCCGAGCGGCCGGCGAGCAGATCGGAGGAACGACCCATGAAGCGAATCCCGGTCAAGAAGTTCATGCAGCAGCCCCCGGAGGCGGCTACCCAGGAGATGCTCCTGACGGAGTTGGTGGCGCTCCTGCGCCAGCGCGGCTACCGCGCCCTGCCGGTCGCCGACGCCGACGGCCGGCTGCTGGGCGTGATTAGCGAGACCGACCTGTTCCTCAAGGAGCACAAGCTGCCCTTCTCCACCCAGAAGGTGCCGTCGTTGCTCGGCGAGCTCTTCGACAAGGAGCAGATCGACGAGGTCGAGGGGCTGCGCAAGATGACCGTCGGCCAGGTGATGCACCCGACGGCGGTTACCGTGACCGAGGAGACCCCGCTCCAGGATCTGGCCCTGCTGATGTCCGAGCGCCACCTGTCGATGGTGCCGGTGGTGCGCGACAATCGACTGGTCGGCGTCGCGCGCCGCTGCGACGTTCTGGAGATCCTCTACGCCGATCCGGGATAGCGAAGCGATCCCTCTCCCCTCGCCACCCGATCCTCCAGAGCTCGCACTCCGTAGGCCTTGGCTCCGGCCGGCGCCCGCGGCCCGGCGATAGACTCGCTCGTCGATGCCGCGCAAGTTCCTGATCGACACCGACACGGCGTCCGACGACGCCGTGGCGCTGATCATGGCTCTCCGCCATCCCGATGCCGACGTGCTGGGCGTCACGGTCGTCGCCGGCAACGTGCCTGTGGAGCAGGGCGCGAGCAACGCCCTCTTTACGGTCGAGCTGTGCGACGCGCGAGTGCCCGTCTACCTCGGCGCCGACCGCCCCCTCCTGCGCGAGCCGCAGCACGCCTTCTGGTTTCACGGCGAGGACGGCCTGGGCGATGTCGGCTACCGACCGCAGGGCCGCCCGGCCGACGGCTATGCCGTCGACTTTCTGGTCGACACCCTGCGCTCCGCCACCGGGGTCACGCTGGTCACTCTCGGCCCGCTCACCAACATCGCCCTGGCCATCGCCAGCGCCCCCGAGATCGTGTCGAGCGTCGAGCGCTGCGTGGTGATGGGCGGCGCCGCCTGCACGGCCGGCAACGTGACGCCGGCCGCCGAGTTCAACGTCTGGGCGGATCCCGACGCGGCGCGCCAGGTCCTGCACTCGGGTCTGCCGATCGAGATGGTCGGCTGGGAGCTCTGTCGCGGCGCGGCGACGCTCGACGCCGACAACCGCACCTACGTTCGGAGCTTCGGCACCAAGCTCGCGGAGTTCGCCCTGGACTGCAACCGTACCGCCCTCATCGCCTGCCGGCGGCAGTCGGGCGAGCCCGGTCTCGGCCTGCCCGATCCGGTGGCGATGTCGATCGCCCTCGACCCCAAGATCGCGACCCGGGTGAGCGCCCACTACGTCGACGTCGAGACGCGCAGCGACCTGACCCGCGGCATGACCGTCGTCGACCGGTTCGACGTCACGCACGACGAGCGCAACCGCGCCGTGTGGGGGGAGCTGCGCGCGCGGCCGGCCAACGTCAAGGTGTGCTGGCAGATCGACGTGCTCGCCTGGAAGGAGTCTCTCTACCGGTCGCTGCACAGATGAGCCGCTCCTCCCGCATCGTCGTCGTAGGCAGCTCCAACACCGACATGGTGGTGGCCGCCCCGCGCCTGCCGGCGCCGGGCGAGACGGTTCTGGGCGGCACCTTCCTGATGGCCGCCGGCGGCAAGGGCGCCAACCAGGCGGTGGCGGCGGCCCGACTGGGAGCCGGCGTCTCGCTGGTCGCGCGCATCGGCGACGACCTCTTCGGCGATCGAGCGCTGGCCGGCTTCGAGCGTGAGGGCATCGCCACCCGCTTGGTCAGGCGCGACCGCGAGGCACCCTCCGGCGTAGCGCTGATCCTGGTCGACGAGGCGGGCGAGAACCTGATCTCGGTCGCGCCCGGAGCCAACGCGCGCCTCGACCCCGACGACGTCGAGGCCGCGCGGGAGGAGATCGAATCGGCGGCGCTCGTCCTCCTCCAGCTCGAGGTGCCGCTCGACTGCGTGCGCAAGGCGGCGCGGATCGCCCGTGCCGCCGACGTCGGCGTCCTGCTCGATCCGGCACCCGCGCGGGAGCTCGACGCCGGCCTGCTCGGCGACACGACGATCCTGACCCCCAACGAGGGCGAGGCCGAGCGGCTCACCGGCATGCGGGTCACCGACGAGGATTCGGCCTATCGGGCCGCCGCCGAGCTCCGGTCGCGCGGCGTCGAGATCGTGGTGGTGACCCTCGGCGCGGCCGGCTGCTTCCTGCTCTCGGCCGAGCACCGGCTGGCGATCCGCGCCCCCGAGGTCGAGGCGGTCGACACCACCGCCGCCGGCGACGTCTTCAACGGCGCGCTCGCCTGGCGCCTGGCGAGCGGCGCGGCTCTACCCGAAGCGCTCGAGACGGCCTGCCGCGCCGCCGCGCTGTCGACGACCCGGCGCGGTGCCCAGCCCTCGATGCCCTCGCGCGGCGAGGTCTGGCCCGACGCCCGCTAGCCGGGCAGGCTGCCGCGGCCCGCGGCCAGGAGCTCGGAGATCCGCTCCGCCGGCATCGGCCGGCCGAAGAGATAGCCCTGCATCCACCGGCATCCTTCGTCGAGCAGCGCATCCCGCTGCCCTTCGCTCTCGACGCCCTCGGCCACCACTTCGAGGTCGAGGCGGCGGCCAAGCTCCGCGATCGTGCTCACGATCACTCGGCTCGCGTCCTTCGACAGCATCTCGCGCACGAAGGAGCCGTCGATCTTGAGCTTGTCGAGCGGGAAGCGGCCCAGGTAGCCGAGCGACGAATAGCCCTTGCCGAAATCGTCCAGGGCGAGACGAACGCCGCGCTCGCGCAGGCGGTCGAGCGTCGCCTCGACGGCCTCCGAGGCGTCCATCAGAAGACCCTCGGTCAGCTCGAGCTCGAGCAGGGCGGGCGGCAGTCCGGTCTCTTCGAGGGTCGCGAGTACGGTGTCGCTCAAATCGGGATCGATGAACTGTACCGGCGAGAGGTTGACGGCGATCGGAATCTCGAGACCGTACTCCGAGCGCCACGCCTCGGCCTGCTCGCAGGCGCGCCGCATCGCCCAGGCACCGATCGGCACGATCAGGCCGCTCGCCTCGGCGATCGGCACGAACTCCGCGGGCGGCACCGCGCCGTGCTCGGGATGGCGCCACCGCAGCAGCCCCTCGAAGCCTACGATCCGCCGCGTGCGCGCCTCGACCTGGGGCTGGTACTCGAGGCTCAGCTCCTGGCGCTCGATCGCGCGGTGCAGCTGCTGCCCGTGCTTCATGCGCAGACGCACGCGGCGATCCAGCCCGTCGACGTAGAAGCGGAAGGTGGAACGGCCGACTCCCTTGGCCTCGTCGAGCGCCAGGTCCGCCCGGGTGACGAGATCGCGGGGATCGGAGACGCCCGACCGCCAGACCGCGACGCCGATGCTGATGCTCACGTGGATCTCCCGGCCGTCGGCTTCGATCGGACTCGAAAAGACCTCGGTCAGGCGACGCGCCAGCTCCGCCGCGTGCCCGGTGTCGAACAGGTCGGGCTGCAGGATCGCGAACTCGTCGCCGCCGAAGCGAGCGAGAATGCATTGGTTGCCGAGAGCGCCGGCCAGGCGCTCGGCCACGGCGATCAGCAGCGCGTCGCCCACCGCGTGGCCGAAGGTGTCGTTGATGTCCTTGAGGCGATCGATGTCGACCAGCAGCATCGCCAGCGGCCGGCCGGTACGGATCGAGCGCTCGATCTCGCTCTTCACCCTCCGCTGGAAGGTGTGACGATTCGGCAAGTCGGTCAGGAAGTCGTGACCGGCCAGATGGCGCAGCCGGTTCTCGGCCTGGAGCCGCGCCGTGATGTCCTCCTGAACGATCACGAAGTGCCGCTCGCGGTTGGCCGGATCCGAGAGACGGGTGACGGTCTGGTCGACGGTGTATAGATGACCGTTCTTGTGACGGTGGATCACGTGCGCGCGCCAGCGCTCGCCGGGCTCGAGCGCGCGGATCTTCGCCCAGGCGAAGACGCGCGACTCTTCGTCGGCGGCCAGCATGTCCGGGCTCCGGCCCAGCACCTCCTCCTCGGAGTAGCCGCTCAACCGGCAGAAGGAGGGGTTGACCCACTCGATATTGCCGGCGGCGTCGGTGATCAAGATCGCGCTGGAGGCCGAGCTCATCGCCGCGCCCTGAAGACGCATCCGCCGCTCGGCGCCCACCCGGAAGGAGACGTCGCTGTAGATCCCGAACAGACCCATCAGCCGGTCGCCGTCGTAGATCGGGTAACCGAGTATGCGCACGTAGACCATCGAGCCGTCCTTGCGCCGTCGCAGCCGCTCGGAGCTCACCACTTCGCCGCGCAATACGCGCCCCGACAGGTCGGCGGCCTCGCCGGAGGACTCGACCGGAACGATGAGTCCGCTCAGGTCTCGCCTGCGAACCTCGTCGGCGGCGTAGCCGAAGAGCTCCTCGAAGCCGCGGTTGACGTCGATCACGCGATCGTCGACTCCGAGCAGAACGATGCCGTCCGGCGAGTTGTCGAAGAGCTGCCGGAAGTAGACGTTGTCGAGAGGCGGCGACTGCTCGTGGAGAGCCGGTCGCGGGCCCGGGCCGTCGCCGCCGCGCGGCAAGGTTCGCTCGAGGCGGCGGATCCTGGCCTCGAGATCCTCGACCTCGCGCGCGTAGCTTCCGGAGGCCGAGCTCTTGCGCTCGGGGAAGCGGGCGAGGCTGTCGTGGTCGACAGGCATTGCAGCGCCTAGACCTTCGAATCGAACCTGGATTGTCGGCCGCGGCGGCGGCGGGCCGCTAGGCAATCCGTCACAGCCGCGATCAGCGCTCGACGAATCCGAGCTCGCGCTGGCGGGCGCGTTCCGCCTGCCGAATCGCGTGACGCAGGTTCACTCGCGAGGCGTTGCCAATCGCCCAGGCGTGCATCTTGGGGATGTAGATGTAGAAGCCCGAGTCACCCTGGATGCGGCTGAACTGGAGCGTCAACGATCCGAGGAGGGCGTTGAGGCCGTTCTGGTTGGTTTCGAACTCCTCCCGCAGATCGTCGAGCCGCAGCACCTGCTCGCGCGCGAAGAGCTCGAGCAGTCGCCTCCCCTTCTCGGTCGGATGCTCGAGGAGCCGCCGAGCCGTCTCGCGGGAGATCGTCGCCGCGCGATCGTCGTGTCCGGACAGGGGCATGGGCGAAAACAGCCGCAGGATAAGGACTTAATCCTATCGCCAAATCCTCGGGTCGCGGGGCTGACGAACGCTTTGGACGGGCTCCTCTTCCGTGGTATGACTCCGCCGGCGATGAGCGGCACGACCTCGAACGGCGAATCTCCGGCAATCGGCAAGGCGATCCTGCTGCCGTGCGTGCTTCTTTTCGGCGCGATGTTCAACCTGACCCTGGTGGTCGCCGGGCTCAAGGAGCTGATGATCGAGGAGCTGGGTGGCACGATCGCCGACGCCACCCTCTTCTTCTCGGTCGAGACGTTCGCCTACATTCTGTTCGCGCCGCTGTGGGGCATCGTCAGCGATCGCGCGGGGCGCCGCAAGGCCTTCATCGTCACCGGCTTCCTCATGTCGGCGGCGATCTACGCCTACTACGGCGTCGTCGACTCGATCGACCTGCTGCTGATCCTGCGATTCATCCAGGGCGCCTTCACCGTGATGGGCTGGTCGCTGGTGATGGCGCACGTAATGGATCAGCCGGGGATCGGCAGCCGCGGCCGCTGGATGGGCCTGCTGGGCGCCTCCCTCATCTTCGGCGTCGCGCTCGGCGCGCCGGTGGGCGGCTACGTCACCCGCTGGCTCGGCGCGCGCGCCCCGCTCACCGCCGCCGCCGCACTCTTCGGCATTCTCACCCTTCTGGCGCTCGCGCTACCGAGGACTCGAGCGACCCGCGAGGGGGCGCGGCTGAGCGAGATCGCGGAGGCGCTCCGCTCGCAGCCCCGGCTGCTGCTCCCCTACGGCGCGCATTTCATCGACCGCCTGGCGGTCGGGCTCTTCGTGGTCATCTTCCCGCTCTACCTCGATTCCCAGGGCGCGGCGGACGCCGCCGTCCGCGGCCGCTATCTCTCCGCCTTCCTGGTTCCCTTCGCCTTCCTGCAGTTCTTCACCGGCCGGTGGACGGAGCGCATCGGGCCGGCGAGACCGTTGGTGATCGGCTCGTTCCTCTACGGCATCCTGCTCGCGGTGGTCGGCGTCACCCCGCTCCATCTGCTCGGTCCGGTGATGGTGGGCCTCGGGGTGCTCGCCGCGGTGATGTTCCCGCCCGCCATCGTCCTCACCTCGCAGCTCAGCGACGCCCGCACCCGCGGCAGTGCCGTCGGCGGCTTCAATCTGGCCGGCTCGCTCGGCTTCGCGATCGGGCCGATCCTGGGCGCCTGGGCCTTCACCGCGGGCGGCTTCGGGTTCGCGTTCGCTCTGAGCGGCGCGGCCGAGGTCCTCCTCGGCCTGGCGGCCTGGCGTTGGCTGCGCGGCTGGGACCGGCGCTGAGCTCGGCCGGGCTACAATCCCGTCTCACGCGGCATGAGCCCGAAGAAGCCAGCGAAGGCCAAGGCGTCACCGCCCCGCAGCCGCGCCACCGCCAAGAGCATGGCGGCGCAGCAGAGGGAGATCTCGGTCAGCGAGTTCTTCACCAAGAACCGTCACCTGCTGGGCTTCGACAGCCCGAGCAAGGCGCTGCTGACCACCATCAAGGAGGCGGTCGACAACTCGCTCGACGCCTGCGAAGAGGCGGCGATCCTGCCCGATCTCGAGGTGCGAATCGAAGCGGTGGCCGAGAGCCGCTACCGCGTGATCGTGACCGACAACGGCCCCGGCATCGTCAAGAAGCAGATCCCGAAGATCTTCGGCAAGCTGCTCTACGGGTCGAAGTTCCACCGGCTGCGGCAGAGCCGCGGCCAGCAGGGGATCGGTATCAGCGCCGCCGGCATGTATGGCCAGCTCACCACCGGACGCCCGATCGTCATCGAGAGCCGGGTGAGCCGGCGCCGGCCCGCGCACAGCTACGAGCTGGTGATCGACACCCTGCGCAACGAGCCGGTGATCAAGCGCGAGCGCGAGGTGGAGTGGCAGGCGGCCCACGGTACGAGCGTAGCGATCGAGCTCGAAGGCACCTACAAGCGCGGGCGCCACGGCGTCGCCACCTACCTGCGGCAGACCGCCCTCGCCAATCCGCACGTCGAGATCAGCTATCAGGGACCTCAGGACGAGGAGCCCGAGATCTTCCGGCGGGCGAGCCGAGAGCTGCCCTCCGAGGCTCTGGAGATCAAGCCGCACCCGTACGGCGTCGAGGTCGGCCTGCTGATACGGATGCTCAAGGAGACCAAGGCGCGACGGCTGCGCTCCTTCTTCCAGACCGAGTTCAGCCGCGTCGGCCCGACCGTGGCGAAGCGGATCGTGGAGGGCGCCGGCCTCAAGGTGGCGACCTCGCCGCGACGGGTGACGACCGAGCGCGCTGAGCAGCTCATCGCGCAGATTCGCGAGACGCGGATTCCGGCGCCGCCGACGAACTGCCTGTCGCCGATCGGCGAGGAGCGCATTCTGGCCAGCCTCCGCGAGCAGCAGCAGGCCGACTTCTACGCGGCCCTTTCGCGGCCGCCGGCCGTCTATCGCGGCAACCCGTTCCAGGTCGAGGTCGGCCTCGCCTTCGGCGGCGAGCTGCCCGCGGACGACCTGGTCGGCCTCTACCGGTTCGCCAACCGGGTCCCGCTCCTCTATCAGCAGGGTGCCTGTGCCCTCACGCGCAGCGTCCTGCGGACCAACTGGAAGGCCTACGGTCTCCAGCAGAGCCGCGGCGCCCTGCCGAGCGGCCCGATGGTCCTGATGGTCCACGTGGCGAGCGTCTGGGTGCCCTTCACCAGCGAGAGCAAA
This sequence comes from Acidobacteriota bacterium, assembly GCA_024638355.1. Classification (GTDB taxonomy): domain Bacteria; phylum Acidobacteriota; class Thermoanaerobaculia; order Multivoradales; family JAHEKO01; genus JAHEKO01. Next base: position 648 of record JAHEKO010000044.1, on the reverse strand, counting down.
GAAGCCGTCGCCGGCTACGACGAGATCGTGCGCGAGCTACGACTGGCGCTGCAGGGGATCGGGCGCAAGCTGGGCGTTCACATCCGCAAGGACCGCAAGCGCCGCGACGCCGCCCGCAAGCATGCCTACATCGAGAAGTACATTCCGCACATCGGTATCGCGCTGAAGGAGATCCTCGACCTCAGCGACCGGCAGGAGAAGAAGGTGGTCGATACCCTCAGCGGCACCCTGGCGCGCAGCCGCAAGATGTAGCGCCCGGCGCGTCTGTGAAAGAGGTCATTGGGAGGCGTAAACCCAGAGCCTAGGCTCACTCTGGGTGAAAGGCGACCGGCGGAAGTATCCGCGTTTGAAGATCCCCCTCGAGGTCGAGTATCAGCTCGAGGGGGATCGTCTCTGTCAGCAGGCGACCCTGGTCGACCTGAGCGCCGGCGGTCTCGCGATGATGACCGACGACCCTCTGCCGACCGGGCGCGAGCTCGCCTTCGTGCGCTTCAAGCTGCCGGGTGGCGGCGACCAGGACGCGCCGTTGGTGGAGGCCGAGACCCGGGTGGTCCGCTGCTATCGGCGCGAGGGCGTCGGACGTCGATCGGAGTATCTGATCGGGGCGGAGTTCACCAATCTCAACGCGCAGGACTTCGCCAAGTTGAA
>JAHEKO010000426.1 GCA_024638355.1 Acidobacteriota bacterium | reverse complement strand
CCGACATCGCCTATCTCGCCGACTGGATCAACGTGTTCGTCTCGCGCCAGGGCCGCTGGCGCTCGCCCAAGTACCTGATCGGCGAGAGCTACGGCACGACGCGCGTGTCGGGCCTCGCCGGAATGCTCCAGAACCGCTACTGGATGTATCTGAACGGCGTGATCCTGGTCTCCCCCACCGGCCTCGGCATGGAGGCCGAAGGGCCCGCGCCGCGCTCGCCGGTGCTCAAGCTCCCCTACTATACGGCGGCGGCCCACTACCACGACCGGCTGACCGACGATCTCCAGGTCAAGGGCCTGCAGGAGGTCCTCGCCGAGGTCGAGAGCTTCACCCTGGACGAGTACCTCCCGGCACTCTCGCGGGGCGGCTTCCTCTCCGAGGAGCTTCGTTCAGAGATCGCCGGCAAGGTCGCCCGCTATTCGGGGCTCTCGGCGGAGTTCGTTCTCGACTACAACCTGGCGGTTCCCGCCAGTGCCTTCTGGAAAGAGCTGCTGCGCGACGAGGGCTTCTCGATCGGCCGCCTCGACTCCCGCTACCTGGGGCTCGACCGGAGGGCCGGCGGCGAGCGCTACGACTATCCGCCCGAGCTGACCTCCTGGAACCACGCCTTCGCGCCGGCCATCAACCACTACCTGCGCGAGGAGCTGGGCTTCGAAACGGACCTCCAGTACTACCTGTTCGGCCCGGTCCGCCCCTGGGAGGGGCGGGGCGAGCACGACGTGGCCGAGGAGCTGCGCCGGGCGATGGCCCAGAACCCCTACCTCCACGTGATGGTCCAGTCGGGCTACTACGACGGGGCCACCGACTACTTCACCGCCAAGTACGTGTTGTGGAACCTCGACCCCAGCGGCCGCCTGACCGACCGCATGCGCTTCGAGGGCTACGAGAGCGGCCACATGATGTACCTGCGCAACGAAGACCTGGCCACCTCGAACCAGCACATCCGCGAGTTCATCGAGGCGTCGACGCCCGCCGAGGGGCAGGCGGCTCGATACGGAAGAGCCCCGGCCGGCGGCGAGTAGCCGCCTACGGCACCGGCCGCAAGAAGCGGCCGACCCCGTAGCGCCCGATTCTCCGTCCGAGCTCGTTGCCGGCGACGGAGTCGTAGCGGAAGTGAATGCCCAGGTGGACCCTGGACATCGCGCACTCCATCGCCGCCGAGGAGAAGCTCTCGAAGGAGCGGGTCGGCGGATCCATGGCGATCTTCTCGGACATCGGACCCGCCGAGTCGACCTGCGCCGTCGTCATCGTGAACCGGAGGTCGTCTCCGAGCGTGTCGGCCAGCGCGGTCATCGCGGCCGCGCACGCCGTTCCGTGCGCCGACGGATAGGAGGGAAAAGCATAGGTGTGGCGGTGGAGGTTGTTCCACTCCGGGTCGGGCTCGGTCTCGGGGTTGCCGTCGTTGGCCGCCCAGCGGATAGCGGTGTAGGGACGCCAGTGGTTGTAGAGGAACTTGTTCTCGAAGACGTTGACGTAGGCGTCGTAGATGCCCATGTTGAGCAGAGCGAACATCCTCGCGGCGTCCCAGAGCTCGATCTCCTCTTCCGCCGCGAGCCGGCGCGCGAGCCGGTTGTGGGAGTTTTCGGCGAAGTCCTTCCACCACATGGCGAGGTGAGCCTGATCGGGCGTGCGGGTCGGGCTCTCCTCGGCGCCGATCTCCTTGACCTCCCGGAACGCCCCCGCGTACGCATCGCTGGTGATCTCCGGCGGCGGCGGCGAGCGGAAGTGACCCGGCTCGTCGAGCATGAACGGCCTGGCCGTCGCCCAGCCCGAGCCAAAGACGAATCCCTCCGGCGTGCCGCTGTGCTCCGCGAACTCGGCATAGACGCCGGGACCCATGGGGTGCCACTGATACTCGGCCTCGTTGTCCCAACCGTCGCCGCGTCTCGCCTCCAGGATGCCGGCGGCGGCTGCCTTGCCCAGCGCGACAGCCGCCTCCCGCCGGGCGTCGCTCTCGACGCCGTCGAGCCAACGGCGCAGCTCCGCATCGAAGCTCTCTGCACCCGCCGGGTACTGGGCCGAGGCGACCTCGTGGGCCGCCGCGGCGGCCGCGGCGATCGGGTCCGCGTTCGGCATCGGCTCGACCGGCAGATACGTCTCGTAGCGAGCATCGATCGCGTTCAGGGCATCGTGAATCGCCAGGTGCATCATGGCGGCGGTTCGCAGTCCCTTGAGCGTCAGGAACCCGTCCTCCGCTTCCGCGGCGGCGAGGACCTGCTCGTTCCAGTCGACGATTACCTCGGCGCCATGCCCCTCTCCGGTCGACGCTGCGGCCCCGCACCCGGCCATCACGAGCGCGCATACCATCCAGATCGACAATCGCATCATCGCCACCTCCTCGAAACTCGAATGACGGCACCGTAGCAAGTCCGAACCGGGGCGCGGAAGTACAGAAAGTGTAGTTGCCGAGTCGACCGGGTGGCTGGGAGAATAGCTATCAATGTCAAAGGGTTACGGCCAATACTGTCCTCTCTCGCTGTCGGTCGAGTTGCTGTGCCAGCGCTGGACGATGCTGGTTGTCAGCCGCTTGTGCGATGGCTTCACCCGCTTCAACGACATCCACCGGGGTGTGCCTCGGATGTCGCCCACCCTGCTGTCGAAGCGTCTAGCCGAGCTCGAGCGGGCCGGCATACTCAGCAAGCAGAAGTCGAGCAGCGGCTCCGGCCACGAGTACGTGCTGACCGACGCGGGCCGCGAGCTCGAGCCGGTGATCGATCATCTGGCGATCTGGGGTCAGAGGTGGGCCCGCGACATGGTCGACGACGACCTCGACCCGGCTTTCCTCGTCTGGAGCATGCACCTGCGGATCGACACCGCCGAGATGCCACCGGGACGCACCGTCATCGAGTTCAAGTTCAGCGGCGCCCCGCCGGACTGCCGCCAGTTCTGGCTGATCAACCGCGACGGCGCCGTCGAAATGTGCTTGAAAGACCCCGAGCTCGACGTCGATCTGCTGGTCACCTCGCGACTGCGGCTCTTCGTCGAGGCCTGGCGCGGCTTCCGCGACCTGCGCCGGGAGATCGAGGCCCGCCGCATCAAGCTCTACGGACCGGCAGAGCTCCGCAAGGCCTTCCCGAGCTGGCTGCAGCTGAGCGCGCTCGCCCCCTACCCGCGGATACGCGCCGGCCGCGAGCGCAGGCTCGCGCGGTCGGCCGGCTGATCGAAAGCCGGATTCTGCTGGCGATCAAGGAGCGCCCGCGTCGCGAGGGCCGGAGCCCCGGTGAGGTCCTCTCCGACCTGGCTCGTGAGGCGCCGACTCGCGCCGCCGCTGCCGGCGAGGTCGCCGAGGAAGGCGCCTTCTACGGCTTCGAGCCGCTTCCCCGCCGCGGGCCGGCGATCTCGAACGACCTGATCGACCGCCTCCGGGAGGAAGAGCCCGGTTGATGCGAGCCCTTCTCGACGTCAACGTGCTCCTCGCGCTGCTCGATGCCGACCACGTGGATCACCGAACGGCTCGCTCATGGCTGGAGCGCGAGATCGAGCTCGGGTGGGCGTCTAGCGCCATCAAGCAGAACGGGTTCGTCCGCGACTCGGTCCTGCTACTCCTCCAGGAGCTCGCAACCCAGGTGCACTTGGACCAGCTTCTTGCCCTTCCTGGGGTCGGCGCGGGTGACGAGAAAGACCGTAGCGTCACCCGCCGCGAGGCCATCGGTGAAGATCTCGGTCTGCACGCCTGCGGGAATCCCGATCGTGGTCCGAACGAAGCCGAACTGGGCGGTCTTCATGGTGCCGGACTCCAACCTGTGGAC
>JAHEKO010000425.1 GCA_024638355.1 Acidobacteriota bacterium | reverse complement strand
GCCGACCGCACCGCCGGCACCAGGCAGAGAAAGCCGAAGATGTCGGTCAGAACGCCGGGGGTGATGAGCACGGCCCCCGCGATCAGGATCAGCACGCCGTCGATCAGCGGACCGGCCGGAACCCGCCCGGCCGCGGTCTCCTCCTGGACCCGGCGAATCACGGCCAGGCCCTGATGGCGCGCCAGAGAGGCACCGATCACCCCGGTCAAGAAGATCAGTCCGAGGGTCGGAAGCGTGCCGATTCGCCTGCCGATCTCGATCAACAGGACCATCTCGGCGAGCGGCACGAGGACGAAGAGGAGGAGCAGGCGCGCCACGGCGCGATCATTGCACGCGTTTTCCGCTCGCGCGCGGCCGCTCTCGGCATGTAGGGCGGCTGCGGATAGAATCGTCGGGCGGACGCCCGGGCAGGGACTTCGAGTCCGCGACCTCAGCGACTCCCCGACCGGCCTGCAACCTTGGCCCCGTCCAACAAGTAGAAGAGATTTGGACCTTTTGATGCGACGACTACGACCAATGCGCTCAGCCCTGCCGGCGGCCCTCCTCTTGCTGGGGGCTATGCCGATGACGCCGGCGGCCGCCGAGGACTGGCCGCAGTACCGCGGCCCGGACCAGACCGGGCGTTCGGCCGAGAGCGGGCTGATCGATTCCTGGCCGGCGGCGGGGCCGCCGGTGCTCTGGCGCGCCGCTCTGGGCGACGGCTATTCGGGGATGTCGATCGCCGACGGCCGGCTGTTCACGATGTTCGGCGCCGGCAACGACGAGTACGTCATCGCCTTCGACGCCGCCACCGGAGGCGAGCTCTGGCGGGTGCGCACCGACGTCAATCGGCGCGACTCGCAAGGCTCTGGGCCGCGCTCGACGCCGACGGTCGACGGCGACCTGGTCTACGTCCTGGGCGCCGGCGGCAAGCTCGACGCCCTACGCGTTGCCGACGGCACCCGCGCCTGGCGCAGCGACCTGGTGGAGACCTTCGGTGCCAAGGTCCCCCGCTGGGGCATCTCGACCTCGCCGCTGACGCTCGGCGACCTGCTGCTGGTGGACGTCGGCGGCCGCCCGGGCTACTCGCTGGTCGCTTTCGACAAGAAGACCGGCGAGGTGCGCTGGCACTCGGAGACCGATCGCCCGGGCTATTCGACGCCGCTCGCCATCGCCGTCGGCGGCGTCGAGCAGGTGCTCTTCTTCACCGGCTCGTCGCTCGTCTCGGTCGCTGCCGAGACCGGAAGCGTCTACTGGCGATACCCCTGGAAGACCTCGTACGACGTGAACGCGGCGATGCCGGTCTTCGTGCCGCCAAACCGGGTCTTCATCTCGACCTCCTACGACAAGGGCGCGGCGATGCTCGAGATCGACGTCGCCGGCGGGGAGGTCTCGACTCGCGAGATCTGGCGCGACCGCGTCATGAAGAACCATTTCAACAGCTCGGTGCTCGTCGGCGAGCACCTCTACGGGTTCGACAACGGCACCCTGAAGTGCATCGAAGCGGCGACCGGCGAGGAGGTATGGGCGCAGCGCGGCTTCAGCAAGGGCTCGCTCCTCTACGCCGACGGCAGCCTGCTGGTGCTCGGCGAACGGGGCCTCCTGGCCAGCGTCCAGGCGACTCCGGACGGCTACCGGGAGGACGCCCGATTTCAGCTGTTCGAGGCCAAGACATGGACCATGCCCAGCCTCGCCGACGGCCGCCTCTTTGTTCGCAGCCAGGAGGAGCTGGTGGCGCTCGACCTCCGCGAGCCGTCGAACTGACCCCGACCGAATCCAACGACATCGCTCAAACGAAAGAACCTAGGCCTCTTATGACATTTCCTTTCAGACAATCCGTTTTCTGCGTCGCGCTCGGCCTCCTGCTCACGCTCGGCGCGGTTCACGCCCAGGAGCTCGGCAGCGAGAGCGCTTCCGAGAACGATGCCGGAGAGCCGGCCGCGGTCGAGAAGGACGTCGTCTTCGTGCAGGACAGCCTGCCGTTCATTCCGACCTCGAACACCATCGCCACCAAGCTGCCGGTGGAGCTGCGCTGGACTCCCGCCAACGTCGGCGTCGTCCCCTCGCAGCTTCTGACCGAGCAGAACGCGCTCGTGCTCGGCGACGCGCTGGAGAACGTCAGCGGCGTCAATACCCAGACCTTCTCGGGCGTCTTCGATTTCTTCGTCGTGCGCGGCTTCGACTCGGTGTCGAGCGGCCTGGTGCTGACCGACGGGGCTCCCGAGCCGGAGGCGAGCTTCTACCAGCTGTACAACGCCGAGCGCGTCGAGGTTTTCAAGGGGCCGGCCGGCTTCCTCTACGGCAGCAACCCGCTCTCCGGGGCCGTGAACATCGTCCGCAAGCAGCCGATCCCGACCAACTTCGGCGTCGCCGGAATCGCCGGCGGCAGCTTCGGCACGCTGGAAGGGAGCTTCGACGTCAACCAGTCTTCCGCCTCGGGCGAGCTCAGCTTCCGCCTCAACGGCCTCTGGCGCGAGAGCGACGGCTATCGCGATCGCACAGACAGCGAGGCGACGGCGATCAACCCCGCCCTGACCTGGCGGCCCGACGACCGCAGCACCCTCAACGTCAACCTCGAGCTGCTGAGCTCGGACTACCTGCCCGATGCCGGGCTGCCGCTCCAGCTGAGCGACGGTTCGCTGCCGAACGTCGATCGGAAGCGCTCGTACGCCTCTCCGTTCGACTTCTCGGAGCAGGACCTCCTCCGAATCCAGCTCGACTACGAGCGGCGCCTCTCGGACACGACCAGCCTTCGCAACAAGCTCTACGGCCGCTCGCTCGACTGGCAGACCAACGGCACCATCCTGCTCGGCACCTTCCCGACTCCGTTCGGCTCGATCGTCCCCCGCACCCTGACCCTGCTCGACGACCAGCAGGACTTCTGGGGGAATCAATTCGAGTTCCTGTTCGAGGGCACGACCGGAAAGATCCGGCACAGCCTGTTGGCCGGCATCGAGGTGGCGCGCTACACCGACGACTTCACGCTCGACGTCGCCCTGCTGCCGGTGATCGGCCTCGACAATCCCGTCGAGACCGTCACCGAGCCTCTCTTCTTCCTGCCCGGGCAATCGATCGTCGGTGACGCCCGCAGCGACATCGTCGCGCCCTATCTCGTCGACCAGATCGCGATCTCCGAGTCGGTGCAGGTGACTCTCGGACTACGGTTCGACTCGATCGACTTCGAAGACCCGGCCCGCGGCATCTCGCGCAGCGACAGCGAGCTCAGCCCGCTGCTCGGCATCTCGATCTCGCCGACACCCGAGACCGCCTTCTACGCCAACGCCGCCCGCTCCTTCGCGCCGCCCTCGCCGCGCGCCACCGGCGGTCCCGCGCCCGAGGAGAGCGAGCAGATCGAAGTCGGCTTGCGCAAGCAGTGGCGCGATGGACGCATCCGCACCACCCTGGCTGTTTTCCAGCTCGACCGCGAGAACATCGCCATCCCCGACGACAATGGCTTCACCCAGCAGACCGGCGACCAGCGCAGCCGCGGGGTCGAGCTCGAGGCCGCGTTCGATCTTCCGGCAGGCGTCAAGGGCACGTTCGTCTACGCCTACACTGATTCGGAGCTGACCGAGTTCACCGAGTTCGTCGTCGTTTCGTCCGACCCGTTCCTCGCCCTCAACTTCGACCGCTCCGGCAACCGGTCGGCCTTCGCCCCCGAGAATCTGGCCAAGTTCTGGCTCAGCAAGCAGCTGAAGAACGGGTTGACCGTCGCCGGCGGTGTTCGCTTCGTCGACGATCAGTTCATCGCCGAGGACAACTTCGCCACCATCGA
>JAHEKO010000424.1:1406-3757 GCA_024638355.1 Acidobacteriota bacterium | reverse complement strand
ACGAGCTCGTTCCAGACTGCCCATGATCAAGCCGGCGCAGGCAGCGGAGTTGGCCGGTTTGACGCGGCTGCTGGCGGCGATTCTCCTGCTCGTCGCCTTTCCAGCGCGGCCGCAATCGACCGCCGTAGCCGAGCGCACCGTCGAGCTGGTGTTCGCGGCTTCGGAGAGGCAGGCCCGGGTCGTCGCCCGCGCGATGCGCACGGGCTTCTTCGTCGACCAGCTGCTGATCCCCGAGACGTCCTACGCCGGCCGCCATCCCTGGTCGCGGCTCAACCCCGGGATCCGCGGCGCCCTGGAGGGTGCGCCGCCCGGAGAGCCTCAGCTCCTGAGTCTGAACTCCGGCAATGTCCTGGTGGCTCGGATCGTGGTCGATGGACCTCCGGCCCTCCTGGGTGGAGCGGAGTACAAGAGGGATGCCGAGGAGGTCTGGTCGGTGATCTCGGTCGGGCCGACGCGATACGAGCTACTCAGCCAGGAGGTCGACGTCGAGACCGAAGACCTCGGGGCCATCTGCCGTTCCAAGAAGCGGTTGATCGCCGACCAGCTGAGCGACGCCCGGGCGAAGGTCGATGGCCTGCCGCCGGAAGCGCCGATCGAGGAGGTGGTCGACGCGCACTCGGCCGTCATCAGCGTGCTCTCCCTGGAAGGCCGGATGGCGGAGGCGATCGAGGCCGTCGAGATCCTCGCCGGGCGGCTGTCGGCCGAGGCTCGGGGATCCGGGGACCGCGGCTACCCGGCCATCCGGCATCTGACGCTGGGCATCCTGGAGCTGCGCCGCGGTGAAGTCGAGAACTGCCTTGATCACCACCATCGCGAGATGTGTCTGTTTCCGCTGAGCGAAGCCGCGCGTCATCGCGTCGGCGACGGTGCGCGGCGCGCAGCCGAGCACTTCGCCCGCTACCTCCAAAGACATCCCGACGACCTCGAGGTGCGGTGGCTGCTCAACGTCGCCGCGATGACCGTCGGCAGCTACCCCGAGGGGGTACCCGAGCGCTTCCGCATCGGACCCGAGTCCTTCGCCTCGGCCGTCGACCCGGGCCGCTTCTGGGACGTGGCGGCGCCCGCGGGCGTCGCCTACTCGGACAACGCCGGAGGGAGCGTGACCGACGACTTCGACGGCGACGGTCTTCTCGACATCGTCATCTCCAGCCGCGATCCCTGCGAGCCGCTACGCCTCTACCGCAACCTGGGCGACGGCACCTTCGCCGACGTCACCGAGGAGGCGGGGCTGAGCGGTCAGCTCGGCGGCCTCAACGTCACCCAGGTGGACTACGACAACGACGGCCGCCTCGATCTGTTCGTGATGCGAGGGGGCTGGGAGACCGCGATCCGCAACTCGCTGCTGCGCAACCGCCCGCGCCCGGAGGGTGGCGTTCTGTTCGAAGACGTCACCAATCGAGTCGGACTCGGCGGCCCGGCCCACCGCACCCATGTCGCCGCCTGGTCGGACTACGACGGCGATGGCTGGCTGGACGTCTTCATCGGCCACGAGCTCTCGTTCAGTCAGCTGTTCCGCGGTCGCGGCGACGGCACCTTCGAAGACGCGACGCTCGCGGCGGGTCTGCGCTTCCGCTCGCTGACCAAGGGCGCGACATGGGGCGACGTCGATAACGACGGCCGCCCCGACCTCTACGTCTCCAACTTCGGTGATCGCAATCTCCTGTTCGTGAATCGCGGCGATGGCCGCTTCGACGAAGTGGCGCGAGAGCGCGGCGTGAGCGAGCCCACCTACAGCTTCCCGACCTGGTTCTGGGACTACGACAACGACGGCTGGCAGGACCTCTTCGTCGCCACCTTTCTGAGCACGGTCGACGAGGTGGCTCGCGAGTATCTCGGCCGGGAGCCGCAAGGGGAGACGCTGCGCATATATCGCAATCGCGGAGACGGATCTTTCGAGGACAGGACCGCGGTGCTCGGCATGGCCAGGATGATCCCGACGATGGGGGCGAACTTCGGCGACCTCGACAACGACGGCTTTCTCGATCTCTACCTGGGAACCGGAGCCCCGTCGTACGGCATGCTGGTGCCCAACCGCATGTTCCTGAATCGGCAGGGGCGAGGATTCGTCGACGTCACGACCGCCACCGGGACCGGCCATCTCCAGAAGGGCCACGGCGTCTCGTTCGCCGATCTCGACAACGACGGCGACCAGGACGTCTTCTCGAACATGGGGGGTGCCTTCCCCGGCGACAAGTACCCGAGTGCGCTGTTCGAGAACCCGGGCCACGGCAACGATTGGATTGCCGTCGAGCTCGTGGGCAGGCGCAGCAACCGGGCCGCCCTGGGCGCGCGGATTCGCGTCGTGCTCGACAGCGGTGGGGGAGAGAGGGCGGTGGTCCGCTGGGTCACCA
>JAHEKO010000424.1:0-1306 GCA_024638355.1 Acidobacteriota bacterium | reverse complement strand
AGGCCGTCGATCCGGCGAACGTCCTGATCGTGCGGCAGGGTTGGAATCTCCAGGTGGAGGCGCCGTTCGGCTCGACGGAAGACCAGCTGCGGCAGGCGCTCCAGCGGTTGACGAAGGGCGATGCGAGAGGCGTGGCGTTCGAGAACGAGACGCGCCTGGCACTGGATGCGATCCGTGACGCCTGGGAGGAGGCCGACGACCTGGCGGGCTCCGCCGCCGGAGGCATCGCCATGATTCCGAGCGGGGCGAACCCGGGCGGCGACAGCGGAACGGGGGCCGGCGGGATCGGGGGCAACGATCCTCGCTCGGTGGTCGGCGGCGTCGGATCGGGCGGCGGCCCGGACAGGTGTGGACTGTTCGTCAATCAGATCCGACCCACCCTCGACGCCTGGGCGCGCTCGAGGAGCCAGAGGATCGCGGTGACCCTCGCCGCCCTCTCCGACCTGACGGGGTTCCTGGCCGGGCTGCCGGGAGTCAAGACGCTGGTCTACCTGAGCGACGGCCTCGACACCAAGCCGGGGATCGCTCTGGCCACCTACGCCAGCAACCTCTGCCCGGGGGCCGGCTCGGAGCTCATGAGGAGCGGCAACATCGAGAACACCACCGATCGCCTTCTGGCGTTGACCCGCCACGCCAACACCAATCGGGTGACCGTGCAGGCCGTTCAAGCCAGCGGGCTGAACGCCCCGCGGACCACGAGCGCGGTCTCGGCGCGAGGCGCGCGCTCCGGACGCGGTACGGTGTCTCTCAGCTCGTTCGAATCGGCCGAGCGCTCGTCGGCTCGGGACGGAATGACCCTGATCGCCGACCAGACCGGAGGCGACGCCGTCTTCGACCGCAACGAGCTCGGACCGGAGTTCCTGAAGATCGGCGAGTCCTCGCGCAACTACTACTCGCTGACCTACGAGCCGCCCAAGGCCGGCGCCGATCCCGACCGCAAGAGCCACCGAATCGACGTCGAGCTCGCCGACGCTTCCCTGTCCGCCCGCTACCGCCGCGGCTATCTCGAGAAGGACTCGAAGCAGTGGATGACCGAGCGCATCGAGGGCGCGTTGAACCTCGGCATCACCAGCAACCCGCTGGGCGTGCGGCTCGGCGCCGGCGCCCCCCAGCCGGGCGACGACGGCACGCAGCGGCTGCCTCTTCAGGTGATCGTGCCGGTCGAGCGCCTGGCCCTGCTGCCGCAGGCCGCCGGGCATGCCGCGGAGATCGCGCTCACGGTCTTCACGCGCGACCTCGCGGAGGGCACGCTCACGGTCAGCGAAGGGTCCTTCAAGGTGAAGGGCGCGCCCGGCGCCACCGGGTT
>JAHEKO010000423.1 GCA_024638355.1 Acidobacteriota bacterium | reverse complement strand
GCGACGAAGTCGAGCATCGCGATGACGCCGTAGGACTTGCAGACCAGGGTGTAGGTGGCTCCGTTCTTGAGCTTGGCGGAGGAGAAGACCAGGTCGAAGTTGTCGGGATTCTGCGCGCCGGCCATCACGGTCATGGCCACGTTGGGGTCCCTCTTGCTGACCTTGAGGGCGTGCCTCACCAGCCCGTGCATCACCGGTTTGAGGTTGCCGTCGAGGACGGACCAGGCGTGCGCGTGCCGCCGGTCGTGCGACGCGACGACGGCCGTCTCCGCGACGTGCATACAAACCGACACTTCGACCTTGAAACGGGCCACGGACCTGGGCACGAGAACGGTATTGGGTGGGGCGGCGTACTTGCCGGCCACGAGAGTCAGGGTGGACTTGACGTTTCTTTCAGGAAGCATCTGTCTCCTCTCTAGCTGCGGCTCGGGTAGAGGCCGACCAGGGCGATGATGAAGTTGACGACGAGAAACGGCTGCATGTTGTTGTGCGCTTGACTGCCTCCGGTGTTGAGCAGCGCGCCGCTACGCATGTCCACGTTGCTGTTGTCGTTGTCGATGTACCACCCGGCCCCGCGTCCCGAGGGGCGCGCGGTGATCCGATTGGTCGGGCTGTTGGAGTTGGCGACGTTGCCCGAACCCCGCCCGGTGTGGTTGTGGGCCGCCATCTGCGCCTGGGTGAGAGTGATGGTCTCCGTTCCGCCGCGCTGGCCCAGCCGGCGAGAGGTGAGGCCCGGGCCTCTGCCCGGATGCATCGGCGCGCGCCCCTTCAGGTTCGGCAAGGCGGTGGTGGTCCGGCCGTCGCCGCCGTAGGTCGTGCCGATGAGCGAGAAGAGAGCGGTGTTCTGGGAGATCGGCAGCAGCTGACCGTTGCAGAACGCCCAGCCGCGCGGCGCGAAGTTGCCGGCGAAGATCCTGATTTCTGCGGTGAAAGGCTCTGACATTTCGATCCGTCTCCTTCCTACTGCCGCGACGGGTAGATGCCGAAAAGGGCGATGATGAAGTGGATGCAGAGGAACGGCATGAGGTTCGAGTGCGAGCGGGATCCGCCCGTGTCGGTGACCATGGTCGACCTCATGTTCTCGGTCGCCGTGCTGTGGAAGACGTCGGCGATGCCGGAGCCGAAGACCGTGCCTTGCGGCGAGTCGTTGGTGCCGTTGCTCGTCGAAGCCTTGAAGGTGTGGGTGTGGGAGGGGAGCTGGTTCGTCGTGAGCGTCACTTTCTCGACGCCCGACTTGGCGCCCAGCCTACGGGGCGACAGCCCCGGACCGGAGCCGGCGTGGATCGGAATCCGCCCGCGGAGATCGGGAAGCCCGTAGGTGGTCCGGCCGTCGCCGCCGTAGATCGTCCCCAGCAGGCTGAAGAGCGCGTCGTTCTGTGACACGGCCAGCAGCTGGCCGTCACAGAAGGCCCAGCCGCGGGGCGCGAAGTTGCCCGCGAACATTCGGATTTCGCCAACAAAAGGTTCTGACATTGTCGATCTCCTAGTTTCGCGAGGGGAAGAGGCCCCGGAGCGCGATGCAGAAGTTGAGCGCGAGGTAGGGCTGCATGTTGTCGTGACCCTGGCCGCTACCGGCGTTGGCGATCGCGCCGCTGCCCATGTCGGTGTTCAGGCTGGCCGACGTCGCCGCGTAGATCGTGCCGACCGTGCCCGAGGCGCGGGCGAGCAGATTGCCCGTGGGTGAGACCTGGGTCGCGGAGGCGCTCGAGCCCTTCAGCCCGTGCGTATGCTGAGGCATCTCGGCCGTGCTCAGCATGTGGGTCTCCTCGCCCGACTTCTGGCCCAGGAGATGAGCGGTGCCGTTGGAAGATCCGACGTGGATCGGCGTGCGGCCGCGCATGTCCGGCAGCGCGAAGCTCGTCCGTCCGTCGCCGCCGTAGGTCGTACCGAGCAGCGAATAGAGCGACTGGTTCTGGTTGATCGGCAGGATCTGGCCGTCGCAGAAGGCCCAACCCCGCGGCGCGAAGTTGAATCCGACGATCCGTACCTCCGCCAGGAAGGGTTCCGACATCCTCGTCTCCTTTCTCTCGTCTTGCGAAGACGTGTCAACAGTTGACTGCACTCCCCGCGGCACACCCCCGGAGTCCCCGTTGATAGCCCCAGCGAGTTCGCGATCTGCTCGGGATCGAGAGCGCTCTCCGACGCTCGGGCCTGTTCAACTGGAATAGAGGCCAGACGATATCAGAAGAAACCGGCGCCCGTCACGGCGGGCGCCGAGAATAGAGACGAGCTCGCGATTGACGAGGCTCTCGGCGACCGTCTACGATCTCCCGGCATCGAAACCCTATGAGCCGGAACAGAGCGGGCGGAAGCGACGCTCCGCCCGAGTACTTCAAAGTCGACCTGCCGCCCGGCACCTCGGGAGAATGGACCCTCGAGACCTTCGAGGTCCGCCCCCAGCCGGGAGTCGACACCCGGCCGGAGTGCTTCCGCTCTGCGCCGGGCCGCTACACGCGCCTGCGGCACGGCGGCACGGTCTACATGACGGACCTCTACGACGAGTGGTACACGCAGCTCGACGGCATCCGCGAGGCGCGCCGGAGGGGTGGCGAGATCCTGGTCACGGGGCTCGGTCTCGGCATGGTGGCCGAGTCGATGCTCGCCGGCAACGCCTCGGCAGTCGAGTGCATCACCGTCGTCGAGGCCTCGGAGGACGTCCTGCGCCTGGTCGGGCCCCATCTGGAGCGCAAGCTAGGGGATCGACTCGAGATCGTGCACGGCAGCGCCTACGAGTGGCTGCCGCCGGCCGGCGCGCGCTACACCGTCGGCTGGCACGACATCTGGGACAACCCGCTCGACCCCGCCTGCACCGCCGAGATGGAGACCCTCGAGTCGCGCTTCGGGCCGTACTGCGACTGGCAGGGCTCGTGGCCGCGCAGCTTCCTGCGCGAAGCCGGCCGCGCGTGACCTGGCCGGACTAGAAGATCCCGCCGCTCGGCTTCGTGCAGGCGGCGCCGATGATGGTGATCGAGCCCCCGTCGACGTCGACGAACGGCGGGTTGAGCGTCGGTGAAGGCGTGCCGGTCGCCTGGTCCCGGGTGGTCGGGCCGCCACGCACGAGGTCGTCGGCGAGCTCGGCCTCGCAAGCGCCGGTCGAGCCGGGGGTGCACGGCCCGGTGGCGGCGTTGTTGACCGCGCCCTGGAACAGCTCGACCGTGCCCACGCCCAGCTCTTCGGTGAGCTCGAAACCATCGTGCGACGACACGTTGTCGAGGGCGACGCAGAGGGTACCGCCGCCGCCGACGTCCAGCGTCTTGAACTCGATCGTCTCGGTCTGGGAGAAGAAGAACTGGTCGTGGAAGACGATCGACTCGTCCTCGATCGAGATGTCGAGCTCGCCGCCGTTGCGTACCAGCACCCGGTTCGGGATGCCCGGTACGGTGAAAGTGCCAAAGCCGGGATCGGGGCTGTTGAAGTCGTCGCGGCCGCGGTAGGCGTTGTCGTGGAAGAAGACCGCGGCGGTGTCGTTGCGGTCGGCGCGCACCAGGAAGGGCGAGTTGATCGAGCCGTTGAACTGGTTGTTGTTGACCTCGACCTGGGCGGCCCCGTCGACCGCGCCCAAGCCGCCGCCGGTGGCGTTCTCGAGGATCAGGCTGACGTTGCCGTCGCCGCCGGCGGCGTTCATGACCTCGTCGTCGGTGCTGCCGATGCGGTCGTCCGGCCCGACCTGCACGCCGAACTGGTTGTACTCGATGATGCCGTCCAGCGTACCGCCGCGCATGCGCAGCGCGACGCCGCCCTGCGGGAAGTTGCCGAA
>JAHEKO010000422.1 GCA_024638355.1 Acidobacteriota bacterium | reverse complement strand
TGAGCGGGCGGCGAGCTGGCCAGCGAGCCGGCGATCATCGCCACGATCGAGGCGCCGAGGAGCGGCACCACCGGCATGAGTCCGGCGACGGTATAGCCGGGCTGTTTGCCGCCCTCGATGAAGAACCAGGTCCAGAGCACGGCGACGGTGAGCACCGAGGCGAAGGCGCCGCCGGCGGTGCTCCGCTTCCAGAAGAGCGCCGCGAACGGCAGCGGCGCGAGGGCGGCGAAGCCGCTGAACGACCAGACACCGAGGCTGAAGATGCTGCGATTGGCGACCAGCGAGATGCCGAAGGTGGCGGCCAGGACGGCCACCACGAAGATGCGGCCGAGAAGCACCTGGCGGCGGTCGTCCAGCGTGCCGCCGCTGTAGTGCCGCACCACGTCGCGGGTGAACATGGTGCTGATCGACAGCGCCTGGGAGTCGAGCGACGACATGATCGCGGCGAAGACGCCGGCCGCGAGCAGGCCGGCGAGCAGCTCGGGGGCGTGAATGCCGATCAGCTGCACCAGCACGGTGTTCGCCGCCGGGCCCTGGAGCCCCGAGATCTGAGCGGCGCCGATCACTCCGACCAGGACGCTCGGTACCCAGACCACGACCAGACAGAGCGGGTAGGCGACGATCGGCAGCTTGAACGACTCAGCCCGGTTGGCGGTCAACCAGTGAGCGTAGATGTGGGGGAACATGCCGATGCTCATCGGGATGGCGGTGTAGCTCAAGAGCTTGAGCGGCGAGATCAGGTCGCCGCGCGCCAGGAGCTCGGGCCGGACCCGGGCGACGCTCTCCATCGCCCCGGCCAGCCCGCCGGAGTTGCGCAGGATCACCAGGAAGGCGAGCCCGCCCAGGGTCATGAAGACGAGGGTCTGGAAGGTGTTCGCCCAGGCGGTGCCGCGCATGCCGCCGGCGGTGACGTAGGTCAGGACCACCAGGCACATCGCCAGGCTGCCGATCCATTCGGGAACCCGGTCGCCCGAGATCTGAGCCAGGGTGATGCCGCCCCCTTTGACCCCGATCAGCAGATAGGGGATCAGCAGGCCGAGAAGCACCAGGAAGAGCAGCGTGCCGAGGCCGTTCGAGCCCCAGCGATCGCGGAAGTACTCGACCTGGGTCAGGTAGCCCATCCGCTTGCCCAGCGCCCAGATGCGCGGTCCGAGCAGGTAGATGAAGATCGGCGAGACGATTGCCGTCGACGACGCCATCAGCGCGAAGACGCCGATTCCCCGATGGTAGGCCTCGCCCGAGGCGCCCAGCATCGAAAAGGCCGTCATGTTGGTGCCGAAGAGGGTCATCAGCAGAACGAACGGCCCGATCGTGCGCGTGGCGACGAAATAGTCCTCGCCCGAGCCGCGAAAGAGCCGGTGGCTGAAGACGCCGATCGAGAGTACGAGCGCGAGGTAGAGAACGAGGATGGCGAGGACGATCATGAGCCGGAGTCCGCGGCCGGCGGCAGCTCATCTCGCTCCGCAACGTCGAAGCTCGGCCACGCCCACTTGACCAGCGCCGCCAGCACCACCGCCGTCACCAGGCAGAAGACGACGTGGTAGAGGAGGCCGACCGGCAGCCCGAGCACCAGCCGGGTGTCGTGCCAGAGCCAGAGGTCGTTGTGCAGCAGGTAGAGGGCGGCGAGCGCGGCGTAGAGCGCTCGCCGCGGCCAGGGTCGGGAGCTGTCTCTCGTCTCTTCCATCGCGGCCAGGCGATTCTAGCCTGCCCTTCTGACCCGCTTTCGTCGCCGGCGACGATCGGTCAGACCGCCGAGGCGGAGCTCTCGCGCGCCGGCTCGGGCGGCTTGACCCACTCGTCGAGCGCCTCGATCAGCTCGCCCACCGGCTTGCGGTAGACGTTGCCCATCAGGAGGTCGATCAGCTGGCCACGGCAGTTGGGATGGCGCTTCAGGAAGGTCGTGAAGTGGAAGTCGGGGTCGTAGAAGGCGTAGACCAGCTTGCGCATGGCCTCGACGCCCTCCCGGTACTCGGGCTCGAAGCTGGCCAGCCGCTCGCGCGACAGATCGCCGGCGACGAGCGCCTCGTGGATCGAGTCGGCCGCCATCTCACCCGACTTCAGCGCCAGGAAGACGCCGCTCGAGTAGATCGGATCGATGAAGCCGCAGGCGTCGCCGACCAGCACCCAGCCGTCGCCGGTGGCCTGGCTGGAGTGATAGGAGAAGTCGCGGATCGCCTTCATCGGCTTGACCCGCTCGGCGTTCGCGAGCTTGCGCTGGAGCGGCTCGCAGCGGGCCAGCTCCTCGTGGAAGACCTGCTCCGGGTCACCGGCGCGGCCCTTGACCATGTAGTCGACCGGTCCGACGACGCCGACGCTCATCTGGTCGTCGGGCAGCGGGATGTACCAGAACCAGCTCTTGCCCTCGTCGGTGTGGAAGATGACCGTGGCGCCTTCGTCGATGCCCTCGCCGCGCTCGGCCCCGCGGTAGCGGGTGTAGTAGGACATGTTCTTGAGGTGCGGCTCGATCTTGCGAATCTGGCGCTTCGACGCGAGGAAGTGGCTCTGGCCGGTGGCGTCGACCAGCACCTTGCAGGGCAGCTCGAGGCTCTCGCCGCCGGACTGGAGCCGGGCGCCGATGGCGCGGTCGCCGTCGAAGATGACCTCGCGCAGCGACATGCCGCGGCGCACGTCCACCCCGTGCTCGGCGGCGTTGTCGAGCAGCATCTGGTCGAACTCGCTGCGCAGCACCTGCCAGGTGTGCGAGCTCTCGTGCGGATCGACCTCCTTGAAGTAGAAGGGCGCGGTCGGGCGGCCGTCCGGCGTGTAGAACTGCACGCTGCCCTTGTTCGGGAAGCCGCTCTCGCGCATGCGGTCGAGCACGCCGAGCCGCTCGAACGTCCAGTAGGTCGCCGGCATCAGCGACTCGCCGACCTTCTCTTGCGGCTCGGCCGAGCGTTCGGCCAGGAGCACCGAGTGACCGTGCTGGGCGAGGAGGGTGGCGGCGGTGGCGCCTGCCGGGCCGCCGCCCGCTACGATGACGTCGAATCCGTTTCCGATCATGGGTTCAAAACCGCCTTTCGATGCCGAAGAAGGCCGAGCTGGGATTTCCGGGAATGACGGAAGTCGAGCCGAAGCCCCGGGTCTCATACTCTTCGTCGGTGAGGTTTTCCAGATGCAGGCGGAAGCGCCAGTCGCCCAGCGTGTAGGAGAGCGCGGCGTCGACCAGCGCGTGGCTGTCGATGGTGGCGAAGTTGTCCTCGGCGATGAACTGATCGTCGACGAAGCGAACACCGCCGGCGACGGTCAACCCGTTCTTCAGCGGCTTGCTGAGCCAGAACTTGGCCAGATTCTCGGGGGCGAAGGCCGACCGATTGCCGGAGCGGTCGAAGTTGAGGGCGAGGAACGGGTCGGACGAGACGACGACGAACTCGGTGAACTCGGTCAGCTCCGAATCGGTGTAGGCGTAGACGAACGTGCCCTTGACGCCTGCCGGAAGATCGAACGCGGCCTCGAGCTCGACCCCGCGGCTGCGCTGGTCGCCGGTCTGCTGGGTGAAGCCGTTGTCGTCGGGGATGGCGATGTTCTCGCGGTCGAGCTGGAAAACGGCCAGGGTGGTGCGGATGCGTCCATCGCGCCACTGCTTGCGCATGCCGACCTCGATCTGCTCGCTCTCCTCGGGCGCGGGACCGCCGGTGGCGCGGGGCGAGGGCGGCGCGAAGGAGCGGGCGGCGTTGGCGTAGAAGGCGGTCTCGGGTGTCGGCGAGATCGAGATGCCGAGCAGCGGGCTGAGCTCGCTGTCGCTGCGCGAGATGCCGCGGGCCG
>JAHEKO010000043.1:13822-15245 GCA_024638355.1 Acidobacteriota bacterium | reverse complement strand
CTGCCGATCGACGACCCACGGCGCCAGGAGTACGAGCTGGCGAGGCGCGAGAGCGCGCAGTTCAGCAATCAGGTGCGCGCCACCAGCCTGCGCGGTGTGAAGGTCATCCTCGACAGCGGCCACGGCGGCGTCGACGTCGGAGCGTCTCGGCACGGCATCTGGGAGAGCGTCTACGTCTACGACATCATGCTGCGCACCAAGGCGATTCTGGAGCGGGTCACGGCGGCGAAGGTGACGACGCTGACGATGGACGGGAGCCGCTATGCGGTGGTGGAGCGCGACGTGCTGCCGATGTCGCGCGGCCACCGGGTGCTGACCACGCCGGACTATCCGATCGCCGATTCGACGGTCGGCATCCACCTGCGTTGGTATCTGGCCAACAGCCTCTATCGCCACTTCGCCGGCGACGGCGACCCGGCCAAGGTGATCTTCATCTCGATTCACGCCGACTCGCTCCACCCGTCGCTGCGCGGCGCGATGGCCTACGTGCCGGGAGCGCGCTACCGCCGCGGCAGCTACGGCAAGTCGGGCGCGGTCTACGCCGCGCGCAAGGAGGTACGCGAGAAGCCGAGCGTGAGCTTCTCCTACAGCGATCGGATCAAGAGCGAGGGCCTGTCGCGGGAGCTCGCGCGCAAGGTGATCGACGCGTTCCAGGATCGGCGCCTCTCGGTGCACGAGGACAAGCCGATTCGCGATCGGGTGGTTCGCAGCCGGCGCTCCTGGGTTCCGGCGATCCTGCGCTACAACCAGGTGCCGGCACAGTTCCTGCTCGAGGTGTGCAATCTCTCGAATCCCGAGGACCGCGAGCTGATAAAGACGCAGGAGTTCCGGCAGCAGGTCGCCGAGGCGATCGTTGCCGGGATCGTCGACTACTACGGCGATCCGCAGCCGACCCCGAGTCAGACCATCGCCGCGCGCTAGGCGGGGTGGGCGGACGGTCGCGGTCGCGGGGAACTCCGGGACCCCGCCGCGGGTCTAATCTAGTGGTCCGATGAGTAGCACTCCCATCGCCGTCACGCGCCCGAGGGCCGAGCCCGATCTGATCGAGCGGCACCGCCTCGGCGATCCGGGCGCATTCGAGGAGATCTACGCCCGGCACGAGAAGATGGTGTTCAATCTGGCGCTGCGGATGAGCGGCAGCCGCGACGAGGCTGCCGAGCTGACTCAAGAGGTCTTCCTGCGGGTCTACCGCGGCCTGACGAGGTTCCGCGGCCGCTCATCCCTCAAGACCTGGATCTTCCGGATCAGCCTGAACTGCTGCCGGAGCCGGCTCGGCCGGCGCAAGCCGCCATTCCGGGATCCCGGTCCGGACCCCGACGAGACGCTCGAGCGCGTCGCCGATCCACGTCCCGGCCCCGAGCGCGACGCGCTCAACCAGGATCTCGGCGCGCGGCTCGCCGCCGCGCTGGCGCAGCTGCCGCTG
>JAHEKO010000043.1:10225-13722 GCA_024638355.1 Acidobacteriota bacterium | reverse complement strand
TTCGCCAGGTCGGACTCGTACGAGACGATGTTCTCTTCCGGATGGCTCTCCCACGGCCCGAGGATGGTGACGCCTCGGGTGCCGCCGTTCGGCTCACGCAGCGAGACGCGGGCGCCGACCCGCACCTCTGAGCCGTCGACGGTGTCGAAACGAATCGGCTGAACCCGGCGCAGAGAGCCGTCGATCTCCGCCACCCGCGCCGACAGGTACTCGTGCCGCTGGCGTGCCGACTTGTACTCGAAGTTCTCCCGCAGGTCGCCGAGCTCGCGAGCCTCCTCGATCGCCTTGCGATTGGCGGGGATCTCCACCTCGAGCAGCGTCTTGAGCTCGGCGCGCCGGGCGTCGATCGAGTCGGTGGTCGCGTAGAGGCCCACCTCCTGCTCCGGTCGTTGGTCGGGAAAGCGCAGATGGAGGGCCGTGGTCAGGCGCTCGCGCTGATACTCGTCGAGATGGGCGCGGCGCAGCGCCTCTTCCGTTGCCTCGGCCTGCGACTCGTCGACCCGCGAGACCAGCACGGCCAGGCACTCGCCGCCGGTGACCAGCTGCTTGAGCCGTGCCCGGTAGGGGCTGAACTCCGGCCGCTCGCCGATCGAGGTGATCATCTGCAGCAGCCGCATCGGGTTCTTCTCGGTGAGCACGTCGTCGCCGCCGATCCGCTCGGCGGCCCAGACGATCAAGGCGGGAGAGCGCCGGGGCTGGGCCAGAGTCCGGTCGAGCAGCACATCGAAGGCTTGCGGATCCTCGCCGCGCAGCTCGGCCGCCAGATAGTCGAGAAGCTTGGGCTCCGGCTCGCGGCGGAGCAGGCGGTCGAACAGAGCTTTCCAGTCCGCGCGCTTGCGGGCGAGCTGGTAGGCGTGGCGGCGCGCGATTCGATTCTCGATCTCGGCCACCCAATCCGGAGCGCTCGGCGCCCGCTCGACGAGCTCCAGGGTGCTCCAGGGCGAGTCGTCCTGGATGCCACCCTCTCGCTCGAGCACGTGGGCGACGGTGAAGGCGACCTCGGGCCGGCGGTCGGCGTGGCGCTTGCCGAGTCCGGTCAGACGCTCGCGCATGGCGCGGGCGAGCTCGGCGTCGCGGCTCGCCTCCTTGCGGAAGATCTTGAGCTTGCGCTCGAGACGCGCGCGCTGGAACTGCTCGAGCACCGCCTCGCCCGCTTCGGAATCGCTGTCGGCCCAGCGGAAGGTTCGCTTGGCGCCGGTGCCCTCGGCGACGATCTGGCGGTGCTTGCGCGCCGCCGTCCACCACGAGCTCCACGACTTGGCGCCGAGCAGTCCACTTACCGCGAGCTTGATCTCGGCTGCCTGAAGCGGGCGATCGTAGCTGTCGAGCAGTCGGCGCAGGAGCTCGCTCGGCGCCACGTTCTCGAGCTCTTCGGGGGCGGTCAGCTTGAGATAGAGGAAATGGTCCTCGTCGAGCGCCCGAAGCAGCTTGCCCGCGGCCTTGAAGCCGACGCGGATAGCGCCGATCCCCACGAATTCGATCTTGAAGCTGGAGAGCTCGAGGTTGACCTCGGCGATCCGGCCGACCCCTTTTCCTTCCATCTCGACGACGGTGCCCAACTCGAATCTCATCATCTGGTGCAAACGGTCCACCTTGGTCCAGAGCCCGGCGACGTCGTCGACCGCGCGGTTGAGGCCTACGAGCTCCGTGACGCCCTCGAGGCTCGGCTGGCCTTCGTAGATCCGCTCGAGAGTCTTGACGATCTCCGGGTGGGGCTTCTCGCCCTGCGGATGAAGCTCACGCGTTCGCTCCATCAACTCGAGGCGCCGCTCCCAGTCCTCCGCCCTGACGATCTGGTCGTCGACCAGATCGAGCAGCAGCCGCGCCCGGTCCGACTGGCCGGCGCCCGAAAGCGAGCGGGCGACCGCCACGAAGTGATCGAGAGGAAGCGGCTGGTCGTCGAGACGAGCGAGCCACTCGTCCTCGACCGTGGCGAAGTCGGAGCGCTCGATGGCCTTCCTGAGGTCGCGTGAGAGGGTCATGACGTCAAGGCGGGCTAGACTACATCAACTTCGACATGGATGACCTCACCGCCAGGCTGCGCGCCGCCGATCCCGCCGAGCTCGCCGAGCTCGTGCGCGAGCGCCGCGACGAGCTCGGCCCGGAGTCGGTGCGCCACGTTCTCCGCAACAGCTACGTCGATTCGCGGGTCATCGGCGATCTGCTCGATCACCCTCGCCTGCGCAAGCACTACGAGGTACGCCGGCAGATCGCGGCCCATCCGCGCACCTCCCAGGCGCGCGCGATGAGCCTGATCGCCGGGCTCTACTGGCGCGATCTGCTGCGCATCGGCGCCGACACCCGGGTGAGGCCGGCGGTGCGCCGCGCCGCCGATCGTCGCCTGGCGACCCGCCTCGGCCGGCTGTCGGTCGGCGAGAAGGTCGTGGTGGCTCGCGAGGCGGGCCCCGGGCTGATGCCGAGGCTGCTGAAGGAGAGCGATGCGCGGGTGGTCGGCGCGCTGTTGGAGAACCCGCGGCTGACCGAGCCGCTCCTGGCCCCCCTGCTCAGCAGTCACGTGGCGCCTCCGAATGTGCTGCGGCTGGTCGCGGACGACCCGCGCTGGGGCTCGCGCTATTCGACCTGGCGAGCGCTGTGCCGAAATCCCGCGACCCCGGTCGAGCTGGCGACCTCGCTCCTGCCGTCCCTCCGCAAGCCGGACTGCCGTGCGGTCGCCGCGGACCGCCGGGTGCCCGCGCCGGTACGTCGCCGCGCGGCTCTGCTCAGCGGGCAGGACCCGGACGAGCATGCAAAGTCGGAGTCACTGAACTAAGATTCTCACGAGTCCCGATGCAATCCGAAGCGAACAGCAGGATGCCCCCCTGGCAGACGGAAGGGACGGATCACGAGGGCCTGACCTTCGGGGCGTGGCTGCGGCGCGAGCGGGAGATTCGTGAGATCCCGCTCCACGAGATCGCCGACGTGACGAAGATCAGCATCCGCTATCTCGAAGCGCTCGAGCAGGATCGCTTCGACGTGCTGCCGGCGCCGGTCTTCGCCAAGGGATTCCTCAAGGAGTACGCGCGCTATGTCGGTCTCGACGTGGACGAGGTCATCAACTCCTACCTGACCACGCAGCAGGAGGCCGAAGGCCCCGAAGAGAAGGAGGTGGTCGAGACCGCCACCGCGTCGCGAGCGTCGGCGACGTTGATGGGAGCGGCGATCATCGTCCTCCTGGCGGTGGTCGCGGCTCTGATCTTCTACTCGGAGCGCTTCCGCAGCGAGGTGCGCGAGGTTCCCCCGCCGCCGATCGCGGCCCCGCCGATGCCGGCGCCGCCCGCGCCCGATCCGACCGAAGTTCCGGCTGCGGCTCCGGTTCCCGAGGCGCCGCTGGTGGTCACCATGGACTTCACCGAGGACTGCTGGGTCGAGGTCGAGGTCGACGGCCGGCGGCGCATCAGCGAGCTGCACGTGCAGGGTGAGTCGATCCGTTTCGAGGCCGAGGAGCGCGTGGTGCTGTTGACGCTCGGCAACCCCGCCGGTGTGCGGATCGAGGCGAA
>JAHEKO010000043.1:5633-10125 GCA_024638355.1 Acidobacteriota bacterium | reverse complement strand
GAGCCGGCGAGCGGAGAGGTGGACGAGATCACCGGCCTCAGCGAGTCGCAGCTGCGCACCCTGCCGCTTCCGGTCCGGCTCAAGCTCAGCCGCCGCGCCCCGCGGGCGCTGCGCGCCATCCTGGTGCGCGACACCAGCCCGAGCGTGGCGGTCTCGGTGCTCGACAACAACCCGATGTCGGACTCCGAGATCGAGCAGGTCGCCCGCAGCCGTGCGGTGGTCGACGACGTGCTGCGCGCCATCGCCAAGAACCGTACCTGGATCCGCAAGTATCCGATCGCCCTGGCACTGGTCAAGAACCCCCGCTGCCCCACGGGAGTGGCCATGCGGCTCGTACCGCGGCTGGCGATGCGCGATCTGCGCTCCATCGTCAAGGACCGGAACGTCGCTCACTCGGTCCGGGGGGCCTGCGAGAGGTTGTATAAACTCAGGCTCTCCTGATCCCCGACGCAGATGAGCAAGGACTACTACGCGATTCTCGGTGTCCCCAGGAACGCCACCCAGGCGCAGGTTCGCACCCGCTTCCGCGAGCTGGCGCGCAGCCAGCATCCGGACCGCTACTCCGGTGAGGAGAAGGCCAAGGCGGAGGACGAGTTCCAGGAGATCACCCACGCCTTCAACGTGCTCAACGATCCGGAACGCCGGCGAGAGATCGACGCCACCCTGGTGCAGCGCGAGAAGAGCGCGGGCGACGACAAGGGCGACGCGGCCAAGGTCTACCTGCGGCGCGGCGTCAAGGCCTACAAGGAGGCCAACTACAGCGAGGCGGCCGACAACTTCGAGCGCGCCACTCGGGAGGAGCCGCGAGACGCCCGGGCCTGGGTCTACCTGGCGCAGGCCTGCCAGCATCAGCGGCGCTGGTGGCCCAAGGCGCGGAAGGCGGCCGCAAAGGCGTGCGAGATCGAGCCGATGAACGCCAAGTACCTGAAGCTGGCGGGACGCCTTTTCGCCGAGTCGGAGATGTTTGCCCGAGCGGAGAAGTACTACATCGCTGCTCAGAGTTGGGGAGGCGAGGACGCCGACGTCGAGGCTGCGCTGGTGGAGATCCGGCGCCGGATGAAGAAACCGCGGGGCGGACTCTTCGGCGGATGACGGTGCGGATCCGAGCCTACGGACTCTCCGACGTGGGTCGGGTTCGGAGCCTCAACGAGGACTCCTTTACGATCGAGCCGGAGCTCGGGCTCTATCTGGTCGCCGATGGCATGGGGGGACACGGCCACGGCGACGTCGCTTCGCGGCTGGCGGTGGACGCGATTCGGGACTCGCTGCGGCAGGGGCTCGACCGCGGCGGTTGGCAGGCGGCCTTGGGCCGTCTGGGCGGCGAAGGGGTCGAGGTCGACAGTCGGCTTCTCGAGCGGGCCCTGGTGCAGGCCAACGAGCGCCTGCTGGGCGCGGTCGAGCGCCGGCCGGAGCTGGCCGGCATGGGAACGACCGTCGTGGCCCTGGTCGGCCGCGAGGGGTGCGCCGCCGTCGCCCACGTCGGCGACAGTCGCGCCTACCGTCTCCGCGCCGGTCGCCTCGAGCCGCTGACCCACGACCATACCTGGGTGGCCGAGCAGGTCAGCGCCGGCAATCTTTCCGAGGACCAGGCGCGGGACCATCCCTTCAAGAGCGTCGTCACGCGCGCACTGGGCGGCGACGCGGAGGTGACGGTGGAGGCGGTCGAGATCGACCTGGCGGCCGGCGACCTCTACCTGCTGTGCTCCGACGGCCTGACCGGAATGGTGTCCGACGAGCGGATCCACCAACGGCTGGCCTCGAGCCGCTCGCTGACCTCCCTGTGCAACGGCCTCGTCGCGGATGCCCTCAAGGCCGGCGGCAAGGACAACATCACCGCCGTCGCCCTCGCCGTCGAGTAGCCTGCCCGGCCGGGTCGGCCAATCAGCCGCCCAGCTTGTAGCCCTGCCGCGCCCGCACGCTGAAGGTCGGGTTGACGGTCTTGACGGAGACCTTGCGGTAGCCCTCGCGGTCGGCCTCTTCGGCCGTGTACTCGGAGCGATAGCTCAGCAGGTAGTAGCCGTTGTTGTCCTCGGTGATCTGCTCGAGCGGATCGCGGAAGTTGACGAAGTTGAAGAAGTAGCGGCCCCCGGTGTCGCTCGACAGAACGCTGAGGCCGTTCTGGAGCTGCGCGACGTCACCGTCGACGTCGGAGTCGTCGCGCAACACCGAAATCGAGTAGACCGCCACGTTGTTGTCGTTGAGCCGCTGCATCATCGGCCCGTAGTAGCGCGAGTCCGGCGTGTAGGAACTCGGACTCGAGCCCAGCACCCCGGCGGCGCTGACGTCGCCGCCGACCGGCACGTCGCCCAGCCCGATGGTGAAGAGCAGCAGGTTCTTGCGGCCGGTGATGTAGCCGGCCGCCTGGCCGACGGTCTCGAGAGCCGCGAACATCCGCTTGGAGGCCTTTCCGAGCTCGTCGCCACGGGGCAGGTTCTTGGCCAGCGACGGCCCCTGATGGGCCTCGACCCGCGATTCCCACAGGTCGCCGGGCCGCTTGCCCTTGGCCACCTGGTTGAGCGCCTGGACGATCTTGTCGTTGTCGGTCGTGAAGTCCTGGTAGATGAAGAGCTGGGCGTCCCACCCCACCACTGCGACCCAGTCGTTGGGCAGCAGATCCGACTTGACCCAGTTCTTGACCCAGCGGATCGCGTCCAACTGGTAGGACACGAAGGCGGTGTCGTACCGGCGCACGTCCTCGAAGAAGAGCACGAAGAAGCGATCGACCGGCACCTCCGAGCGCTCGACGCCGAGACGCTGCGCGAGGTCGGCGCTGTCGACGAATCGGCGATTGCTGTAGAAGGTGGCGCTGGCGATGTCGACCGGCTCGCCCTTCTCCTCGACGATGAAGTCCTCCGGCTCGAGGCCGAGAATGATGTTGCCCTTGTTGTCGGTCACCAGGACGTCGAGCAGGACCTCGGTGACGTTGATCTGCTCGCCGAATTCGGACGTCGGTTCCTGGGCGGCCGCGAAGGCGGGCGCCAGGAGAATCGCCAGGGCGATGGCTCCGGCCACGGTTCGATAGCTGGTATTCGTTCGCATAGTGGTGGGCTCCTCTCTTCCGAGACCGGGTAAAGCAAGAGCGATGCCGGGTCCCTATCCCCGGTGAGTCGGCCGGAGTGTCCTACTCCGAGGACGGGAAGGTGGCGTAGAGGCCGCCACCCTCCACCGCGCGATCGAACGCGGGGGATGGGCGGTAGCGCTCGCCCCCTTCGGTGGCGAGTCTCTCCATGGTCGTGCGAAGCGCGGCCAGGCCCTGGTCGTCCGCCCAGCGGCAGAGGCCGCCCCGGAAGGGAGGAAAGCCGGTCCCCATGATCATCGCCAGATCGAGGTCCCCAGCGCTCGCGACCACGCCCTCGTCGAGGCAGCGCGCGGCCTCGTTGACCATCGGCAGAAGCACCCGGTCGACCACCCGGTCGGGGCTTGGATCGCGCACCGTCGGCTGGATCTCGAGTAGGTCGTAGACCGCGGGATCGGGGGCCTCTCGCTTGCCCCCCGAGTACTTGTAGAAGCCGCTGCCCGCTTTGGCGCCGAGCCGGCCGGCCTCGACCAGCCGGTCGAACCAGGCGGGGAAGGCGAGCCGATCGCCGAAGGCCTCGGCCAGGATCTTGCCGACGTGGACGGCGGTGTCGATCCCGACCTCGTCGATCAGGGTGAGCGGGCCCATGGGCATGCCCCAGTCCCGGATGATGCGGTCGAGGTCTTCCATGGCGTGCCCCTCGCCGAGGAGCCAGAGCGCCTCGGCCATGGTGAAGCCGAGCAGCCGATTGACCAGAAAGCCCGGTCCGTCCTTGACGACCACCGCCGTCTTGCCGAGCCGGCGGGCGAACGCGGCCACGGTCTCGGCGGCCTCGCTCGACGTCCGGCTACCGGCGATCACCTCCACCAGCGGCATCTTGTGGACCGGGTTGAAGAAGTGCATGCCGACGCACCGCTCCGGACGCTCCATCTCGGCGCTGATCAGATCGATCTGAATCGACGAGGTGTTGGTCGCCAGGATCGCGTCGTCGCGCGTCTCGCGCTCGAGATCGGCGAAGACCGCTTGCTTGACGTCGAGCCGCTCGACCACCGCCTCGATCACCAGGTCGATGCCGCCGAACCCCGAGTAGTCGAGCGTCGGGCGGAGCAGCGCCATCTTGCGCGCCGCCTCCGGCTTGCTCAGCCAGCGGCGGCGGAGCTGTTTCTTGAAGAGACCTCCGGCGACCGACAGGCCCTGGGCCAGCGCCTCCTCCTGGATGTCCTTCATGCGCACCACGACGCCGGCCTTGTCGGCGAGGAGCTGCGCGATGCCGCCGCCCATGATGCCGGCGCCGAGCACCGCGGTCGAGTCGATCGCGCGCGCCGCGTCGCCGCTGCCGCCATTGCGCTTCGAGCCCTCCATCAGATGGAAGAGATGCACCAGGTTCTTGCACACCGGCGAGATCGCCAGCTCGACCTCGGCGCGGGCCTCGGCGGCGAAGCCCGCCTCCGGCCCCTTGGAGATGCCGGTGGCGAT
>JAHEKO010000043.1:0-5533 GCA_024638355.1 Acidobacteriota bacterium | reverse complement strand
GCGAGGCCGTCGGCGGCCACCTCCAGGTGGAAGGTGCGCCCCGGGTTCACGCCGGCTTCAGCCATCGGTCATTCTCCTCTCGGCTCGCGCGTAGAGATCGTCGATGCGGCCGGCGTAGCGAGCCACGATGACGCGTCGCTTGATCTTCTGGGTCGGCGTCAGCTCGCCCGACTCGATCGTCCATTCGCTGTCGAGCAGCTCCCAGGCGTGCACGCGCTCGTACTTGGCGAGTTTGCCGTTGATGCGCTCGAGCTCTCGATCGAAGAGCTCCCGCACCCGGCCACCCCCGAGCAGCACGCTGCGCTCGGCGTCCAGGCCCTGTTTGGCCGCCCATCCCTTCAAGGTCTCGAAGTCGGGGACCAGCAGCGCCGACAGGAACTTGCGGCGATCGCCGATGACGATGGCTTGTTCGATGAACCGGCTCGACTTGAGCGCGTTCTCGATGGGAGCCGGCGCGATGTTCTTGCCGTAGGCGTTGACGATCAGCTCCTTCTTGCGGTCGGTGATCTTGAGATAGCCCTCGTCGTCGAGCTCGCCGATATCGCCGGTGTGGAACCAACCCTCGTCGTCGATCGCCTCGGCGGTCTCCCCGGGGAGGTTGTAGTAGCCCTTCATGATGTTCGGACCGCGCGCGAGGATCTCGCCGTCCCCGGCGATCTTGAGCTCGACCCCCTCGAGGATCTGGCCGACGGTGGCCAGCTTGGCGGCGTGGCGCCGGTTGACCGTCAGCACCGGCGAGGTCTCGGTCAGCCCATAGCCTTCGTAGATCTCGACGCCGGCGCCCCAGAAGAAGGCCGCCACGTCCGGCGATAGCGGCGCTCCGCCGGACATCGCGAACTCGAAGCGGCCGCCCAGGCGATCGCGGATCTTGCCGAAGACCAGCTTGTCGGCGAGGCTGAGCTTGATACCGAGCATGCCCGGCGGCCGCTTCCCGCGCAGCCGGTAGGGAATCGCCTCCTTGGCAACCCCCGTGGCCCACTTGAAGATCCGCTGCTTGAGCGGCGAGCTCTTGGCGACGCCCTCGTTGACCTTGGCGAGTACCTTCTCGTACACCCGCGGCACCGAGACGAAGTTGTGCGGCTTGACCTCCATCAGGTTGGGGCCGACCAGGGCGACCGACTCGGCGTAGGCGATGGTGGCGCCGCGCACGAAGTAGACGTAGTCCACGGTGCGCTCGAACGAGTGCGAGAGCGGCAGGAACGAGAGCGCGGTGTGATCGGAGGTGATCTCGAGGCACATCTTCGACTCCTCCACGTTGGAGGTGATGTTGCCGTGGGTGAGCATCACGCCCTTGGGGTTGCCGGTGGTGCCGCTGGTATAGATGAAGGTGGCCAGGTCGTCGGGCTCGACCTCGCGCGCCCGGCGCTCGAGCTCCTCCCAGGGCATCGGCTCGGAGCTCTCGAGGATCCCGGCCAGGGTCTCGACGCCCTCGGGCGGGTTGTCGCCGATCATGATCAGCTCGCGGATCTTAGGCATGTCGGCGCGCTCGCCCTGCATGCCGTCGAAGCGCTCGCGCTCCTCGACGAAAGCGATCTCGGCGCCGCAGTCGTTGGCGACGTAAGCGGCCTGGTCGGGCGTCAGGGTGGGGTAGATCGGCACGACCACCGCTCCCAGGCAGAGGCAGGCGAAATCCACCGTCGGCCAGTGGACGCCGTTCTCGGCCATCAGGGCGACGCGGTCGCCGGGCTTGACGCCCAGCCGCTCGAGCGCGGTCGCCAGGCGCTGCACGGCTTCGACCAGCTCGGCGGTCGAGACCGGCACCCACTCGCCGCCCACCTTGTGGAGTAGGCAGTCGGGCTTATCGTGGGACTTGGCGATGAAGAAGACGTCGCAGAGCGTGCGAGCCGAGGTCTGTTCCTGCATAGTCTTGGGCCTCCGGGAGCGTATGACGGAACGCCGAGTCTACATCGGCACGCGGGCCTCCGCCCCGCCTCGGCGGGCGGCCCGCAGACTCCTTGACCGGGTCCGAGGCCGGGGATAAGGTTCGACAGCCAATCGGCCGGGGCGTAGCTCAGCCTGGTAGAGCGCACGGTTCGGGACCGTGAGGCCGGAGGTTCAAATCCTCTCGCCCCGACCAGTATTGGAGTCAAGGGAGAGCCCTCCCCTGACAACCCCTCCATCGGATGGTGCTCCTGCGGGCCTCTATTGGAGTCAGGGGAGAGCCCTCCCCTGACAACCCCTCCATCGGATGGTGCTTCTGCAGGCCGCTAGTCCGTCGAGCACTCGATCGGAGCGAATCGGCCCCACAGCATTCGGCAGGAGCCGAAGGCGAAGTCAACGCAGTAGCTTCAGCCACTTCCGGCGTTCTGGGCGAGCGCTGATGAGAAGGTCAAGCGAGAGGGCCTGCGCGTGCTGCGGGTCGAGGGGAGGTGCCCTCCCTGGTACGATCCGCTTTCCGCCGCATTGCGACAGAAAGGAACGAGATGGCCGAAGAGCAGGCTCGATCGCACGTGCCGTACGTCCCCGCGCAGACCGACCTGCCGGAGCTGACCTGGCGCGCCCTGGTGCTGGGCATCCTGATGGCGGTGGTGCTGGGGGCGGCCAACGCCTATCTCGGCCTGAAGGCCGGGCTGACCATTTCCGCCACCTTTCCGGCCGCGGTGGTGGCGATCGCCGCCTTTCGCCTGCCCTTCTTTCGCGGCAGCGTTCTGGAGCAGAACATCGCCCGCACCACAGCGAGCGTCGGCGAGGCGCTGGTGGCGGGGGCGATCTTCACCATTCCCGCCTTTCTCATCGCGCGGGTCGGCGGCGAGCCCGTCTGGAGCGAGTTCGACTACTGGTCGAGCACCTGGATCATGCTGGTGGGCGGCGTTCTCGGCGTGCTCTTCGTCATCCTCCTGCGGCGCACCCTGGTCGAGGACGCCGAGCTGCCGTTCCCCGAATCGGCCGCCTGCGCCGAGCTGGTGAAGGCCGGCCAGAAGGGCGAGAGCGGCGCCAAGTTCGTCTTCGGCGCGATCGGACTGTCGGCGCTCCTCGAGCTGTTCAAGAACTCGCGCGGCATCGAGGTCATCGCCGGCTACAAGGAGTGGTTCGTCCGCTTCCCGAGGTCGCTGGTCACCCACGGCAGCTCCGAGCATCCGCTCGGTGAGGTGAGCCACACGGGCGGCGCCTTTCTGTCGAGCCCGGCCGCCTCGCCGGCGCTGATCGCGGTCGGCTACATCATCGGGCCGCGGCTGGCGGCGGTGGCGTTCTCGGGCGGCGCCTTCGGCTGGCTCTTCCTGGTGCCGCTTCTGCTGTTCATCGATCCCGACCTCGGCCAGCGAGCGGGCGGCGCGGCCAATGCCGAGCTGGCCGACTCGGTGTGGCGCAACTACGTGCGGCCGATCGCCGTCGGGGCGATGCTGGTCGGCGCGGTCCACACCCTGGTCGGCCTGCGCGACTCGCTCGGCCAGGCCTTCGTGCGGGTCGTCGCCGACTTCCGAAAGAAGTCGTTCGTCGAGTCGGAGAGCGAGGTCGGCTCGCGGCTCGAGATCGATGTCTCGCTCAAGTGGATCACCATCGGTGTGGTGCTGACCGTGATTCCCATGACCGCGCTCTACTGGTACTTCACCCAGAGCCTCATCGGCGCGCTGCTGGCCGCGGTGATCATGACCGTCACCGGCTTCCTCTTCTCGGCGGTCGGCGGCTACCTGGTCGGTCTCATCGGCGGCTCGAACCAGCCGATCAGCGGGCTGGCGCTGTCGACCCTGATCATCGCCGCGCTGCTAATGGTGGCGATCGGCGTCACCGGCGCGGGCGGCGTGGCGGCGGTGCTCGGCGTGGCGGCGGTCGTCTGCTGCGCCTCGGCGATGGCGGGCGACATGATCCAGGACCTGAAGGTCGGGCACCTGCTCGGCGGCACGCCGTGGCGGATGGAGGTCGCCGAGATGATCTCCACCGTCATCGTCTCGTTCGTTCTGGTCTGGCCGATGGTCTTCCTGCACGCCGGGGTGCCGGGCGGCATCGGCGGCGAGCAGCTGGCCGCGCCCCAGGCCGGACTGATGGCGCAGCTCGCCACCGGCATCGTCGGCGGCTCGATGCCCTGGGCCCTGATCGCCATCGGCATCGCCTTCGGGCTGTCGCTGGTGCTCATCAAGTCGCCGTCGCCGATGCTGATCGCCGTCGGCATGTACCTGCATCTCGACACCACCTCGGCCATCTTCGTCGGCGGCGTCCTGGCCTGGATCGTCGAGCTGATGCGCCGGCGCCGTGAGATGGGCGAGGACGACACGATGGCGTCGGTCAACCGCGGCACCCTGATCGCTTCGGGCCTGATCGCCGGCGAGGCGCTGATGGCGGTGGCGCTGGCGGCGCTCTACTTCTTCCTGCCCGCCGATCCGCCGGGCGGCGTCAGCTCGATCGCCAGCTCGTGGCTGGGGATCGATACCGCCGGCCTGCTCTCGGCCGGGGGCGGCTGGCTGTCGCTCGGTCTGTTCGCGATCGTCGGTTACTGCCTGATCCGGATCCCGCTCGGCGTCCGCGGCGAGTGATGATCGGCGACTCGAAGGTGCGCGCGATCGACCCTTCGGCCGAGGCGTATCCGGGATCCGCCGGACGAAGCGGGTGCGCCCCGCACGAGGTGCTGTTCATCGGCAGCACGTAGCAGGCGGAGTTCCGCGAAGTCCTTTGGCGCTTCGCGGGGCGGCCCTTCATTACCAGGATCGAGCAGGTCGACTACGAGTAGTCGTCAGATCCGCACAAGCGCCGCGCTCCCGGCTGCTCTGGCTGGGGTGGAAGTGGCGTAGGATGGCGGGTCATGAAAGCCGAGCGCAAGCAGGGTACCGGTCTGAGCCTCGGGGCTCTCCTCGTCATCGCTGTCACGGCATTCGCCTTCCCGCAGGCGCCCGCGGAAGCCCAGTGGGAGCACAACGCCGCCTTCTATCTCTGGGCGATCTCCATGGAGGGCACGCAGGTCATCCGGGGTCGGCCGATCGAGGTCGACATCGGCTTCTCCGACATCTTGAGCGACCTCGACGGGGCGTTCACCGTGCACTACGAGGGGAGGAAGGACCGCTGGCTGACCCTCTTCGACGTCAACTGGGGCAAGCTCGGGCCCGAGACGCCGCCGCTGATCGAAGATCTGGAGGTGAAGTTCGCCTTCGTCGAGCTCGGTGGGGGCTATCTCCTGAAGGAGCACCTCTACCTGCTGCTCGGCGCTCGCTACATCACGCTCGACGTGGAGGCCGTCACCGGCGGGCTGCCGGTTCCGGTGCCGGTGCCGTCGCGGTTGCTCCAGGGCGATCAGGACTGGATCGATCCGTACGTCGGCCTCCGCTACGATTACCCGTTCGCGGACAAGTGGGCCGTCATCCTGCGCGGCGACGTCGGCGGGTTCGGCGTCGGGTCGGACCTGGCCTGGAACGTGGCGCTGTTGCTCGAGCGCGACCTGAGCCGCCGGACGTCGCTGCTGTTCGGCGCCGGCTTCCTGGACGTCGACTACGAGGACGGCCAGGGTGACACGCTGTTCGCGTACAACATCCAGCACCGCGGGGCGATCCTGGCCTTCAACGTCAGCTTCTAGGCGTCGAGCAGGCACTGGCGGCCGATGCATGAG
>JAHEKO010000421.1 GCA_024638355.1 Acidobacteriota bacterium | reverse complement strand
GGAGCTCCGGGGTGATCAGCATGGTCGCCGACGGGTTTCACTCGATGACCGACTCGGCGTCGAACGTGATCGGACTGGTCGGCATCGCGGTCAGCTCCCGGCCCCCGGACCGCGATCACCCGTACGGCCATCGCAAGTTCGAGACGCTCGCCACCCTGGGCATCGGCGCCCTGCTGGCGGTCACCGCTCTCGAGGTGCTGCGCAGCCTGTGGGAGCGCCTGCACTCGGGGGGCTCGCCGGAAGCGACCCGGCTCGGGTTCGCCGTCATCCTGATCACTCTGGCGATCAATCTGATCGTGACCTTCTACGAGAGGCGCCAGGGTCGCAGGCTCGGGAGCGATCTGCTGCGGGCCGACGCCGCCCACACCGGCAGCGACGTTCTGACCTCGCTGGCGGTGCTGGCGAGCCTGGTCGCCACCCGGGCCGGCTACCCGCAGCTCGACGTCGCGGCGGCGCTTGTCATCACCGGCTTCATCGGCTGGACCGCCTTCAAGATCCTGCGCAAGAGCGGCCTGCTGCTCGCCGACACGGCGATCGTGCCCGCCGCGCGGATCCGCGAAGCGGCGCTCGGGGTCGAAGGCGTCGAGTCGGTTCACAAGATCCGCAGCCGCGGCCGGCCCGCGACCGGTCACGCCGACCTCCACGTCCAGGTGGCTGCCGATCTCCGCATCGACGAGGCCCACCTGATCGGCCATCGGGTCGCCGCGAGGGTGCGCGCCGAGGTCGGCTTTCGCGACGTCCTGGTGCACGTCGAGCCGCCCGAGGGCTACCGGACTAGCTGAGAAGTGGGCGACGAATGCCTCGCGAAGTGGCACCATCGGGCGCCTGCTAGGCTCCGCGACGCATTGAGACGCGCTCCCTGGATCCTGGCGCTCGGCCTCGTGGCGGCGAGCGCGGTCGCTGAACAGGTCGGCCCCTACGAGTGGCGCGGGGTCGAGCGCGTCGTCGCCATCGGCGACCTCCACGGTCATTACGACCAGATGCTCGTGCTCCTCGCCGGCGCCGGGCTGATCGACGACCGGCGCGCCTGGACCGGCGGCGAGCACCACCTCGTACTGTGCGGCGACCTGATCGACCGCGGTCCGGACGACCGGGCGATCCTCGACCTCGCCCGCAAGCTCCAGATCGAGGCCGCGGCGGCCGGCGGCCGGGTCCATGTGCTGCTCGGCAACCACGAGGCGATGAACCTCACGCGCAACTACAGGTACGTGGCGCCGGAGAGCTTCGCCGATTTCGCGGCCGGCGAGACCGGCCGGGAGCGCAGCGCGGGCTTCCGCAAGTTCCGGTTGCGCGCGACGGGCCAGGGGCTCTCGCTCGGAGAGGTCAGATCCGCCTTCGACGAGCGCTACCCGCCCGGCTACTTCGCCTGGGGGCGCGCCCTGGCGCCGGACGGCGAGTACGGGGCCTGGCTGATCGAGCAGCCCACGGTGATCAAGGTGAACGGCCGGCTCTTCCTCCACGGCGGGCTGACCGAGCGGGTGGCCGCTCTCGGGCTGGAGGAGATCAACCGGCGAATGCGCCGAAGCATCGAGGCCTTCGCTTCGAGCGGCCAGAAGCTGGAGGGCGAGGTGAAGTGGCCCGCCGCCTTCCCCGAGCTGCTCACCGGCGCTCTCGACATTGTCGAGCGTGGCGGCCGCAGGGCGGACGGTCCGGTGGGCCGGGCCGCGCGCGAGCTGCTCGCCGCCTACGAGGGGCTGCCGTTCGCCACCGACGGCCCGGTCTGGTATCGGGGCAATTCGGTCGAGAACGAGCGTCTCGAGCGCGCGCGGGTCGAACGCGTCCTCGAGCTGCTCGACGCCGAGGCACAGGTGGTCGGCCACACCGTGACCCGCAGCGGGCAGATCCAGTCGCGCTTCAACGGCAGACTGTTCCGGGCCGACGTGGGCATGGGCTACGGGCGTAAGGGCAGGGCGCTGGTGCTCGCCGACGGCACCAGCCGGGTGCTCAACCCGGCGAGCGGCTCTTCGACGCCGGTACCGGCCGAGCCGCCCCAGGGCGAAGGGTGGCCGCAAGGGGAAGAGGAGCTGCCGGACGTCGTTCTCGAGCGCTTCCTCGCCCGGGCGCCGATCGTGTCGATCACCGAGATCGATCCCGGCGTGCCGCTCAAGATGCTCGAGCTCCAGGGTGACGGCATGCACCTACGGGCGGTCTTCGGCGAGAACCAGGAGACCGCTGAGGAGGCCGCCGCCGCGGGTCGCCGGGCACGCCGGCGTTACCAGCACACGGTCGCCGCCTACCGCGTCGACCGGCTGATGGGCCTGAATCTCGTACCGGTGACCGTGCTTCGCAAGATCGAGGGCAACGAGGGCCTGGTCCAGATCTGGATTCAGGCCGCGCTCGATCAGGCGGTCATCGAGGAGTACGGGAGGTGGAGCCTGCTCGAGGGGCTCGACGGGCAGATCGCTCGGGTCGCCGCCTTCTCGGCGCTCATCGGCATCGAGGACCGTCTGCCGGCGGGCCGCATGCTGCTGCCCATCTCGAGGCGCGTGCTGCTCGCCGACAACAGCGTCTCGTTCTACCCGGACCCCCGGGTCGATCCCTACCTGCCCGAGGGCTGCGGTCCCGTGGGCGCCGCGTTCATGGCCTCCCTGCGCTCGCTGGAAAAGGGAGAGCTCACCGAGATCCTCGCGGCACTGGTGTCGGACGAGGCCATCGATGCGCTTCTCAGCCGCCGCGACGGTCTCGTCGAGCGCTGCGAGAACCCGGCCGAGGACTGGTCTCTCGACCGGATCAGACGCCGCGTCGTCTCGATCGATGCCGACGGCGCCGAGCCCTAGCTGCGAGTACAATCCGGGCGCGGAGGCGCATGAGCAACATACTGATCATCGACAGCGAGCCGACGCAGCTGATCGCTCTCGAGGCGGTCATCAAGGGCTGGGGGTATCGCTGCCGCGCCGCCGGCAGCGCGAAGGCCGCTCGCAAGCGTCTCGAAGAGGACGACTTCGCCTACGATGCCGTGCTGCTCGATTGGGGTCTGCCCAACAGCGAGGGCCTCGAGCTGCTCGAGTGGATCAATCGGCAGCCGCGGAGCTCCGATCTCGAGGTGATCATCCAGTCCCGCCGCGACGTGCCCCAGGACATCCGCGAAGCGATCCACCAGGGCGCCTACTACTACCTGACCAAGCCCTACGAATGGCCGCAGCTACGGGCCCTGATCCAGGCGGCCGAGAGCAGCCGGGATCTCAAGAGGTCCCTGAAGCAGCGGGTCTCGGAGATTCAGGACATCGTGCGGCTGCTCGATACCGCCACGCTCGAGCTGCGCCGGATCGACGAAGCGGAGGTCGTCGCCGCGCACCTGGGCGCCGCGGCGGGGGACCCGCAGCTCGGCATCGCCGTTTTGGAGCTGCTGATCAACGCCGTGGAGCACGGCAATCTGGGGATCTCCTACGAGGAAAAGAGCGCGCTTCGCGAATCGGGCCGCTACGAGCAAGAGCTGGAAGAGCGGCTCGAGGCCGAGGAGAACCGCGACAAGCTGGTGAAGGTCGTCTTCAAGCGCGTCGGAGACCACCTCGACATCCTCATCTCGGATCGCGGAGCGGGGTTCGACTACGGGCGCTTCCTCGACTTCGATCCGAATCGCGTGTTCGACTCGCACGGTCGGGGCGTGCTGCTGGCGCGAGGGCTGCTCGAGGTCGAGTTCCTCGATCCCGGCAACCGCGTGCGCGTCCGCCTGCCGCTGGCGCAGCCCGAGGCTCAGGCCGGAAGCCGCTCGCGCTAGCCTGCCTTTCTCACAAGCCCTCGCCCAGAACGCCGGAAATGCCTGAATCTGC
>JAHEKO010000420.1 GCA_024638355.1 Acidobacteriota bacterium | reverse complement strand
CCGCGTTCACATGCGAGTCGGTGAGGACCGCGAACTCGAATAGGCGCTCGCCGAGCCGCCCCGTCATGCCGGCCGGGCGGCGGCCGGGCGGACCCACTCCGCCAGATCCGACAGCTCCAAGCAGATCTTCAAGCAGCGCCCGACGTAGTCGCGCCACCCGGCTTTGGGGTTGCGGAAGCACTTGAGCGCCTCGAGATCGAGCGGTCTTTCGAGCTTTGCCCCCACGCGGTCGAGGCCCTGGCCCATGTAATAGGTGACCTCGAACGGCCCGTGGCAGTGGTAGCGGATCGACGGGTGCTCCCAGGACACCCGCGCGAACGCCGTCGAGCTGCACCGCGGCGGCGGGACGATCGTGTAGATCGCCGGATACCGTTCTTGGAGGTCGGAGAGGAAAGACTCAGATTCGGGCACCGTGCTCACCTGTTCCGAGCTTACGACACCCTCGGGGAGGGTAGCCCGTACGGGATTCAAACCCCGCCGTCGGGAGCCTGCCTCGCGGCGCGGCGTCGGTGGAAGTAGAGCTCCGCGCCGCTCAGGCAGACGAGGATCGCGACGATGCCCCAGAGGAGCCAGCGGCCGCGGGCGGGGAGAGGCAGCTCTCCCACGACCAGCCAGCCGGCCAACACGGCGCCGCCGCACAGGTTGATCGCGATCGCGCCGCCCAGGCCGAGACCGACGGCCTTGATGGGCGGCCGGGCCCGTTCGATGAGCAGGGCGAGGCCGACGCCGAACAGGACGCCCCCCAGAACGGTCGGGTAGAAGCGCGTATCGGTCTCGGGGACGCCGAGTAGTTCGACCAGCGAGCGTGGAAACGCGATCAGGAGAACGCCGAGAGCCAAGTTGATCAGGCCGTCGACGAGCAGCAGCAGACGCCGGTGACCCGGGTCGTGCGTCGAACGCTGACTGTGATGCATTCGTGATGGTTCCTTATCCGCGCTCTCGCTGGGCCGGGGCCGCCAGCCTTCGCATGCCCTCTAACGACCGCAGCGCCACCCGCGCCCGGCCCACCTCCACCAGCCCCTTTTCGGCCCACTCGGAGAGCAGCCGGCTGACCGTGAACAGCGTCGTTCCGGTCATCTGGGCCAGGTCCTGCTTGGTGAGCGGGATGTCGATGCGCACCGCACCGTCGTCCTGAACGCCCGCCTGCTCGGCGAGCCGCAGGAGGATGTGGGCCAGGCGTTGGGGAACCCGCTCGGTGGCGAGCTCGCGGAGGCGGAGCTGTATGCCCTGGGTCTGGCAGCTGATCTCGTGGGTGAGGGCGGCGGCGAAGGCGGGGAGCTCGCGGGCGAGCTCGCGGGCCGCCGGCCGCGGCCAGAACCAGGTGGCGACGTTGTCGAGGGCTTTGGCGTCGACCGGGAAGCGCTCGGGCTGGGCGAAGGCGGCGACGGCCGCGATCACCCGACCGGGGCCGGCGAGGCGCATCACGACCTCGTTGCCGTCGGGGCCGAGCTGGCTCACCTTGACGGTGCCCTCGCGGATCAGGAACAGCCCGTGGATCGGCTCGCCCTGGCGAAAGAGCGTCTCCCGGCCGCGGAATCGCCGCTCCTCGGCGTGAGCGAGGAGGCGGCGGACGTCGGCCGCCGAGAGCGCCGAGAGGAAGTCCGGTTCGGTGGTTTGTCCCATCGCCC
Organism: Acidobacteriota bacterium; assembly: GCA_024638355.1. GTDB lineage: Bacteria > Acidobacteriota > Thermoanaerobaculia > Multivoradales > JAHEKO01 > JAHEKO01. The sequence goes on along the minus strand of JAHEKO010000420.1, from coordinate 2,143 downwards.
TGCGGCCTATTGTACGGAGTCCTCCTTGCGCCAGCGCAACGTCTCGCTGCGGCAAAGATCGTACGCTTTTTCGGTCCGCATGGCGGATTCTTCGAGCATCGAGAGAGCTCTACAGATAGACAAGGAGGCAGGCTGTGACTAGTGGATATCGTGTGCCCGGACAGCGGCGGGGGCTCGGCCTGTGGGCCGTCGTCACCGTCATCGCGATCGTTCTTGGAGTGGGATGGGCCGCCGGCTGCGGCGGGCCGGCGCAGGAGGTGGCGTCCAGGGTGGCCCCGGGCGACACCGACGGAGTGATCGCCGCGCGCGGGCTGACCCCGGACGACGTCTACGCGGCGGTCAAGACCTTCGTGCCGACCGGCCAGAAGGACGAGTACATCATGTTCTCCTCCGGCGGGCATTCGGGGCAGGTGCTGGTGATCGGCGTGCCGTCGATGCGGCTGCTCAAGGTGATCGGCGTCTACACGCCGGAGCCCTGGCAGGGCTGGGGCTACTCCAACGAGACCCGCGCGGTGCTCGCTGGCGGCAACGTGAACGGCAAGGCGATCAACTGGGCCGACACCCACCACCCCGCGCTCTCCGAGACCGCGGGCGACTACGACGGCGAGTGGCTCTTCATCAACGACAAGGCCCAGGCGCGAGTCGCGGTGATCGATCTGCGCGACTTCGAGACCAAGCAGATCCTCAACAATCCGATCACCACCAGCGATCACGGCGGCACCTTCGTGACGCCGAACACCGACTGGGTGATCGAGGGCGGCCAGTACGCGGCGCCGCTCGGCAACGAGTGGGCGGGCATCGAGGACTACAGGGAGGCCTACCGCGGGATGGTGACCTTCTGGAAGTTCGACCGAGAGGCCGGGCGGATCGATCCGAGCCGGTCGTTCGCGCTCGAGCTGCCCCCGTACTGGCAGGACCTCTGCGACGCCGGCAAGCTGGTGTCGGACGGCTGGGTCTTCTGCAACTCGTTCAACACCGAGATGGCGACCGGCGGCATCGAGGACGACAATCCGCCGTTCGAGGCGGGCGTGTCGCAGCGCGACATGGACTACCTCCACGTGATCGATCTGAAGAAGGCCGAGGAGCTGGTCGGCGCCGGCAAGGCCGAGACGATCGAGGGGATGAAGATGCTGCCGCTCGAGGTCTCGGCGGCCGAAGGCGTGCTGCACTTCGTGCCCGAGCCGAAGAGCCCGCACGGCGTCGACGTGACGCCCAACGGCGAGTATCTGGTGATCTCCGGCAAGCTCGATCCGCACGTCACGGTCTTCAGCTTCGACAAGATCAAGCAGGCGATCGCCGACGGCACCTTCTCGGGCCAGGACGACTACGGCGTCAACATCCTCGACTTCGACGCGGTGCTGGAGCAGCAGCTCGAGCTCGGCCTGGGCCCGCTCCACACCCAGTTCGACGATCAGGGCTACGCCTACACCAGCCTCTTCCTCGACACCGCGGTGGCGCGCTGGAGCCTGGGCGGCAGCTCGGCCGGCGACCACGGCGATCCCGAGTGGACGCTGATCGAGAAGATCCCGGTGCACTACAACGTCGGCCACATCGTCGCGGCCGAGGGCGACACCGTGAGCCCGGACGGCAACTACCTGGTGGCGCTCAACAAGTGGTCGATCGACCGCTTCCAGACCGTCGGTCCGCTGCACCCGCAGAACTTCCAGCTGGTCGACATCTCCGGCGCGGGTCAGTCGATGAAGCTCCTCTACGACATGCCGATCGGCGTCGGTGAGCCGCACTACGTGCAGATGATCAAGGCCGACAAGCTCCAGCCGTGGGAGATCTACCCCGAGATCGGCTGGAACCCGCTCACCCAGTCGAAGCACCCGAACGCGGTGATGGCGGGTGAGGAGCGCGTCGAACGGCGCGGCGACACGGTCGAGATCTGGATGACGGCCGTACGCAGCCACTTCGTGCCCGAGCGCGTCAACGTCAAGAAGGGCGACAAGGTCATCTGGCACATCACCAACATCGAGAGCGCCAAGGACGCGACCCACGGGTTCGCCCTGCCTGCCTACAACATCAACTTGAGTCTGGAGCCGGGAGAGGCGACCACGCTCGAGTTCGAGGCTGACGCCGACGGCGTCTTTACCTACTACTGCTCCGAGTTCTGCTCGGCGCTGCATCTCGAGATGGTCGG
>JAHEKO010000419.1 GCA_024638355.1 Acidobacteriota bacterium | reverse complement strand
GCCCAGGGTGTGGAGCTCGAGCAGCTCGCGGGCGTAGTTTTCGTTGGGGCCGTCGGCGGAGCTCAGGTAGTTGTCGAGGTAGAGCAGCATGGGCGTGCTCTTGGCGACCGCGGTGAGCAGGGTGCGGAAGTTGCCGAGCGCGTTGGCGCGGATCGCGTCGCGGTCGTAGTGGACCCAGCTTCCCGCCTCGTAGGAGCTCCAGCCGTAGACGCTGAAGTGGTTGTGCCAGAAGTCGACGAGCACCTCGAAGAGCTGGCGGCGGCTGTAGACGGCCCGCAGCATGGTGGCGAAGGTCGTTTCGACGATCGGGCGGATGCGGTCCTGCCAGGGGAGGTTGTCCGGGGCGACATGATCGGCCCACAGCTGGGTCAGGCTCTTGCCGAGGGTCGTGTAGCCCGAGGCGGCGATCCTGGCGTCGGCGGCGCTGTCGTCGATCGAAGCCGGGTCGAGCTGCTGATCGATGTAGGCGGTCAGCCTGGAATCGTCGTCGGCGCCGAGGGCCTGAAAGGCGGCGAGGTCACCGGGGGCCGGGCCGAAGGCCATCCGGTTGAGCGCGATGACGTCCACGGGCGGCGTGGCGGGAGCCGCCGGCTGAGGTGCCACGAGCCCCGCGCCGCCGAAGATCGAACCGCCTGTAGATCGCCGCGAGCGCATCGCCGTGGCGCGCCGATAGGTGCGCTCGACGGCCGCCTCTCGCGCCTGTCGGGCGGTGAGAGGCGCCTCGCGGGGGTCGACCGTGGTGCGCCTGAGACGGTGTCGTCCCATCGGCGTCTTGCCAGCTTCGCTCACTCTGATGCCGACGAGCATCCCGCCGAGTCGACCCTCCCGCAGCGACATAGTCCACTCGGAATCGGTCGGTTTTTCGGCTGGCTCTCGCTCGGCCCCTCCTCTCTCTCCCTGGGGAGCTGTCTGCCTGATACGAGGGAGTCGAGCAAGCCCGGTGCCAGGGCAAGAACCTCCTCCGAAGGGCCCGGCGAGAGGGTCGGGCTAGGGAAGAACTCCCCATTCCCCAAAAAAAGAGCGCCGGCCCGCAGGCCGGCGCGGTCGACGCGGAGCCGCGGGACTCGCTACTCGTCGCGGCTATCGATCTGGATCGCGGCGCGATCCTGAACGGCCTTGAAGACCAGGTAGGCGCCGAACAGGATCAGCGCGGCCGGCCACCACTCCTCGATCCAGTCGAGCGAGACGTCGAAGCGGGTGTTGAGCAGCAGGATCAAGCCGATCGCGGCGACCGTGCTGCCGCCGGCGATCGAGCCCTTGAAGGAGGGGGCCTTGAAGTCCGACGGGAGCTCGATGTCCTGCTCGCCCGAGAGCGCCTGGTTGTAGAGGCTCGCGCGCCGGGCCGCGTCGATCATGTTGTAGAGCCAGAAGAAGGCCAGGAAGACTGCGGCCAGCGGCAGCAGTGGGCCGAGGCTGTCGGAGACCAACAGCGCGATGATGCTGGCCGCGATCAGAACGTGGATGAAGCCGCGCTGGTAGTAGCCGACGTAGACCTGACCCAGCCCCGGCATCGCCGACAGGCAGCAGGCGATGGCGGGCGACTTGACCCGTGGATCGGCGGCACGCGCGTGGGGCGCGGCGACGGGCGCAGCCTGCGGGTTGGGCGGCGGCGGCATGGTGTTCGGCATCTGCTCTGGCTGATTCATTGCGTCTCCTCGTTTTTCAGTCTTGGTCGGCCGAGGAATCCGTATCGTCGGCCTTCTCCAGCACGGACGCAAGACCGTCCCGGAAGGTTCGGAACTTCTCCGACGCCCAGTCGTAGACCTGGCCGCCGAGCTCGACCGAGCGGCTCGCGGTCCGCGACCCCAGGTCGAGCGTGGAGCGCCAGGTGCCCACGATCGCGCGCGTCCCTTCGGCGTTCTTCAGCGCGTTCATCCTGGGCGCGACCGCGGCTTCCAGCCGGCCCCAGGGGTCGCTGAAGGTAGAGCTCGGCGCGCTGCGCCGGGCCAGCTCGACCGCCTGCTCGGGCATCGCCTGAAGCGGCGATCCGGGAATGGAGAAGATCAGCACCAGGGCGAGCGTGGTGGCGTACGCCGCCTCGGCCGCGAAGCGGGGTCTTCGGACCCACCGCTGCCAGCCGCGATGCCACCACCGCCGCAGCCGAACTCGGAGCGGCAGGGTGGCCGCCAGCACGGAATCGACGAAGGCCGGGTCGGGCCGGATCTCGGCCAGAAGCGGCAGGTCGTCGATCAGCGTCCGCAGAACGGCGCCGAGCGTCCGGCACGTTCCGCAGTCGTGAAGGTGAGCTTCGACCAGCCGGCGCTCCTCGGCGTCGAGGCGGCGGTCGACCCATGCGGGCAGCCTGCGCTCGGCCGTCGCGCAGCTCGAGCCGCTGGTCCGCGACAGCACGCTCGCCACGAGATCTTCCGGCGGCTCGGCGGCGGCCGGGTCTGCCGGCACGAACGCGATGCGGCCGACCTCGACGAGATCGGCGCAGGCTTCGCACCCGCGGAGGTGGCGCTTCACGGCCCGGCGCCTCGCGGCCTCCAGTCCGCCACCGAGGTAGGCGTCGAGAACCCGTTCCAGCTCGCTGCACTTCATGAGCTGACTCCGTATGAAGGGTCGATCTTGCGGACCGCCTTGGCGAGCTCGATGCGAGCGCGATTGCTGCGCGATTTGACCGTGCCGAGCGGTACCTGCAGGAGCTCGGCGATCTCCTCCAGCTTGAGCTGCTGGATGTCGTGCAGCAGCAGGATCTCGCGGTTCTTCTCGGTCAGCAGCCCCATCGCGCGGTACACGAGCTTGCGGGTGGCGCCGGAGAGCCAGGACTCTTCGGGCGACGGCTCGTCCATTGCGGCGTCGAGCGCCTCGCTGACCGGCACCGGCCGCTCCGGCGTGCGAACGCGCAGTCGTCGCAGCCGATCGATGCAGCAGTTGCGGGCCAGCCGCAGCAGCCACGGCAGGAAAGGGGCGTCGGGCTTGAGGCTGTCGAGACCGCGGTAGACCTTCACGAAGACGTCCTGGGCGGCGTCCCTGGCCTCTTCGCGGTCGCGCATGTAGTGGATGGCGATGGAGAAGACGCGCCCCTGGCATTCGCGTACGAGTGCCTCCCAGGCGAGATCGTCGCCGTCTCGGCAGCGCGCGGCTAGTTGGTCCAGGTCCGGCAAGGTCTACCTCGATCTGCGGGCTTCGACGCCATTCATAGAGTATGACGGGCGGACGGTCCGCAAGGTTCGGTGGCGCGTCGGCGCCGCGCTCAGGAGGCCGGGGTCGCTTGCTTTTCGATGCAGAAGAGCTCTTCGCTGGTGCGCAGGAGGAGGCAGCCGGCGCCGTAGGCCGGCGTGGCGTTGCCGGGCTGATCGAGGCTGTTCTGGGCGATCAGCTCGAACTCGCCGCCCGCCGCGATCACCGAGGCGCGGCCGTACGAGTCGACGGCGTAGATCTTGCCCTCGCCGGCCAGCAGCGAAGGGCGGAAGCCGGCGCCCTGCAGGCGCTTCTGCCAGCGCACCACTCCGGTCAGCGGCTCGTAGCAGACCAGCACGCCGTTGTCGGCGACGGTGTAGAGCGCGCCGCCGTAGAAGATCGGCGAGGCGACCTGCGGGATCATCCGCTTGGTCTGCCAGAGGATCTCGACCTCGGTCTCGGCGCCGCTGCCGGTCAGCCTCAACATCGCGCCGTTGCGCACGCGGTCGGCGCCGGTGAAGACCGCCACGAGATCCCCCTCCACCGTCGGCGTGGTCACCGGCTGGTTCTGGGTCAGCGGCTGCGACCAGAGTGTCTCGCCGGTGTCGGGGTGGTAGCTGGTCACCCGCGCCGCGTGGGTGAACAGGATCTC
>JAHEKO010000418.1 GCA_024638355.1 Acidobacteriota bacterium | reverse complement strand
GCTCGCGACAGGTCGGCGACCACGCCGCCCCCGAGCGACTTGCCCATGGCGACGATCCGTTCGCCGTCGACCTCGGGCCGCGCGGCCAGCCAGTCGAAGGCTGCGGTGGAAGCCGCGCCGATCGAGTTCCGGCTGGGGCTGCCCCCCGAGCCGCCGTAGCCCGGGTACTCGAACACGAGCACCGGATGTCCGGCGTCGACGAACGGCTCGATCCGCGTGTCCCACCAGCTGATGAGCTCGCGGTTGCCGTGGGCGATCAGGAGCGCCGTCCGGGTGCCGGCGGCCGTCGTCGACGGACGGTAGTAGGCGGCCTCGACCCTCGCCTCGCCGCTGCCGAGCCAGACGTCGACCCCGCCCGAGCGCTCCGCGCCGACCGACGGCAGATGCTGGCCGAAGAAGACGAGCTCTCGCTGCAGGCCGGCGAAGAGCGCCAGATAGAAAGCATAGAGCGCCGCCAGCCAGATCGAGAGCTTGAGGAGTCTTGCCTTCATGGTCGTCAGGCCCCGTCTTGTCGAGAGCTCCGCGGCCAGCGGAGTCTAGCCTGACCTTCCGAGCGAGGGCCGGTGAGAAGAGGCCTAGCGGTGCCCTGCCGGGTAGGCGCAGCGAAAGCCGACGAACGCAACGGCGTTGGTGACCACGTGGCTGTCGCGCCAGCGGGTGCGGAGATTGACCACCGACCCACCGTGGCTGGCGCCGCGCACGGCGCGGCGGCCCGCGACGTCGAGCAGGCCTTCGTCGTCGACCGGGCCGCCGGCGAGTGGATCGATCTGCGCCTCGGGCGCGTACGAGTCTCGCCACACGTCGAGCAGGAACTCCCACACGTTGCCGCCGAGGTCGTGGAGGCCGAGCTCGTTGGCGGGGAAGCTGCCGACCGGCGTCGTGCCGCCGACGGCGGTCGCGTGGTAGTTCGCTCGTTCGGGCGACGGCGGCGCGTCGCCCCACGGGAACTCCCGGTCGCCGCCGGCGCGCGCGGCGAACTCCCATTCGGCCTCGGTCGGCAGCCGGCCGCCGGACCAGCGGCAAAACGCCTGGGCGGCGTGCCAGGTGACGAAGACCACCGGGTGACGAGCCTTGCCCGCCGGCGTGCGCTCGCCCTCCCAATCGGCCAGATAGTCGCCGTTGTGAAGCTCGGCGGCGAGCGCCTCTCGCCGCCACTCAAGGTTGGCGGCGAGGAACTCCGCGAAACGCTCGTTGGTCACCTCGTGGCGATCCAGCAGGAAGGCGCTCACGGTCACCGGGTGGGCCGGGACCTCGTTCTCGAAGACGCCCGGAAAGTCGACCTGGTACCGACTCCTGAGGCGGCCGACTTCGTCCGCCGAGGTGCCCATGAGAAAGGTGCCGCCCGCGACGTACGCGCGCCCGTCGTCAGCGCGGCTGGCCGGCGGCGGGGCCAGAGCGAGCAGTGCCGCGAGGATCAGGGTCGAGCGCATCGCCTCTGGTACGTCGGATCCAAGCTGGGGGTTTCCACGCGGGGTAGAGTGGGCCGCCCATGCGCCTGGTCGTGGACGGTCAGCCGGTCGAGGCCGACGCCGAGGAGAGCGTCCTCGTCGCCCTGCTCCGAGCCGGAAAGCACCCCACCGGCGGCGGTTGTCTCTGCCTCGGCGGGGACTGCCCGCACTGCCTGGTGACGGCCGACGGGGTCTCCTACGTCCGCTCTTGCCAGCTGCGGCCGCGGCCGGGGATGGTCGTGGAGCGCCACCACCTGAGCGGCGCGATCCCGCCCCTCCCGGAAGCGAACGGCGCCGAGGGGCTCGCCCCGGCCGCCGCGATCCCGGCGCGCCACCTGCACTGCGACGTCGCCGTCGTCGGCCAGGGGTCGTCGGGCCGCGAGGCGGCGGCGGCGGCGCGGGCCGACGGCCGCGAGGTCGTCACGCTCGATGCTCGGGACGGCCGCGAGGTGATCGGCATCTACGCCGGTCCGCTGGTGGTGGCGCGTACCCGGCAGGGCACGCTCCAGGTCCACGTCCGCGAGGAGGTCGTCGTCGCCACCGGTGCGGCCGAGATCCAGCCGGCGGCGCCCGGCAACGACCTCGCCGGGCTGTTGACCGCGCGCGCGGCGACCGCCCTGGCGCGGGCCGGCATCGAGCTGGGCCGGGTGGTGGCGGTCGGCACGCCGCCGGTGGGAGTCGACGCCCGGCTCGTCAGCGGCGAGATCGTCCGCTTCGAGGGCGAGGGTCGGGTCGCGGCGGTCGTGGTCGGGGATGCGAGCGGCGAGGAGCGCCGTCACGAGTGCGACACGGTCTCCCTCGGCCTGGGCCTCCATCCTCGCGACGCCCTGGTGCGCATGGGCCACGACCTGCGGGTCCGCGCGGTCGGCGACGCCGCGCGCGCGTCGGACATCCCGCCCTGTCCGCGGGCCGGCACGGTCTGCCCGTGCAGCGGTGTCGAGGTAGCGGACCTCGAGTCGGTATGGGAGCGGGGGTTTCGCGAGCTCGAGCTGGTCAAGCGGGCGACGCTCGCCGGTACCGGCACCTGTCAGGGCTCGGTCTGCGTTCCACACCTGCGCAGCTTCCTGCGCGAGCGCGGCAAGGAGCTGCAGCCCGCCTTCACCGCGCGCCCGGTGACGCGCCAGCCGACGCTGGGCGAGGTCGCGGCCGGCGCCTTCCACCCGCCGATGTCGCGCACGCCGCTTCACGACGAGCATCTCGCGCTGGGCGCCCGCATGGAGCGTTCCGGAGGCTGGTGGCGGCCCTGGTCGTATGGCGATCCGGTCGCCGAGTACCGGGCGGTGCGCGAGCGCGTGTCGATCGGCGACGTCTCGACGCTGGGGAAGTTCCTGGTCTCGGGGCCGGACGCCGAGGCGTTTCTCGAGCACGTCTACCCCACGCGGGTCGGAACGCTCGCCGCCGGGCGCTCGCGCTACGCCCTGCTCCTCGACGAGCGCGGCTATGTGCTCGACGACGGGCTGATCTGTCGCGACGGCGAGACGCGGTTCACGCTCAGCCTGACCAGCGCCGGCTCGAGCTTCGGCGAGCTCTGGCTGCGCGACTGGGCGGAGGCCAAGGGCTTCGACGTGCGCTTGATGAACCAGACGCAGTCGCTCGGGGCGATCAACGTCACCGGGCCCCGGGCGGCGAGGCTTCTCGGCAAGGCGGGCGCGCGGCGGTTGCCGGGGTTCGCGCGCCATATCCGCGGGGAGATCGCCGGCGTCGACTGCCGAATCTTCCGCCTGAGCTTCACCGGCGAGCTGTCGTACGAGCTCCACTGTGCCGCCGCCGATTCGGTCGCGCTGTGGCGCCGACTGCTGGAGCTCGGCGCCGAGTACGGCATCCGTCCGCACGGGCTCGAGGTGCTGCTCGACCTCAGGCTCGAGAAGGGACACATCGTGGTCGGCCAGGACACCGACTTCGATTCGACGCCGCGGCGCATCGGCCACGAGTGGGCGGTGAAGCCCGCCAAGGGGGAGTTCATCGGCCGCCGGGCCCTGGCGCGGACGGGCAGGATCGGACTCGACCGGCGGCTGGTCGGGCTCGAGATGGAGCCGCCCGCGCCGCTCGAGGGAGCGGTCGTCCGGCGCGGGGAGGCGTGGGCCGGCAACGTGACGTCGAGCGCCGTGTCGCACGCGCTCGGCAAGGCCGTGATGCTCGCCTGGCTCCATCTGGAGGACGGCGAGCTGCCCGAGAGGGTGACCATCGACGGGCGGCCGGCGCGGCGCGTGCCGCTGCCGTTCTACGATCCGCAAGCCGCGCGCGCGCGGGCGGACGTCGCGCTCGACGCCGCTCCGGCCGAGCCCGCCGAATGGCCGTCGCCGTCGCCGAGGCCCGCCGCCGGCCGGTTCCGGTCTCT
>JAHEKO010000417.1 GCA_024638355.1 Acidobacteriota bacterium | reverse complement strand
GCAATCTGATGGAGGGTCGGACCACCCTGGTGATCGCCCACCGCCTGTCGACGGTGCAGAAGGCGGACCGGATCGTCGTTCTGGAGGACGGTCGGATGGTGGAGCAGGGGGCCCACGACGAGCTGCTCGCTCTCGACGGCACCTACAAGCGTCTTTACGACCTGCAATTCCCTTAGCCTGACCGCGATGAAGAGCATGACCGGATTCGGCGAGGCGTTCGCCGAGAACCCCCGCTACCGGGTGAGCGCGACCCTCCGCTCGGTCAACCACCGCTTCCTCGATCTGGCGGTGCGCCTACCCGACGAGTATCGGTCGCTGGAGAAGCTGGCCGGCGAGATCGTCCGCGGCGAGCTGACCCGCGGCAGGGTCGAGCTGCGGATCGGTGTCGACTCGCTCCAGCGCCGGCCGGTGGATGTGGAGCTCCGCAAGGACTTGCTGCGGCAGCTGCTGAGCGAGCTGGACGCTCTGCAGAGCGAGGACGTCGCGGTCGGGCCGGCCGCGGCGGCCGACCTTCTGCGGCTGCCCCAGGTGTTGACGATCCGCGAGAGCCCGCCGGACTGGACGGCCGACGACGGCGAGTTGGTGCGGAAGGCGGTGACCGAGGCGCTGAACCACCTGGTGGGTGCGCGCGAGGTCGAGGGCGCCGGTCTGCTGCAGGTCGTGCTCAGCCGGCTCGACGAGCTGGGTCAGCTCGTCGACCGCCTCGAGACCCGCCGCCGGCAGGTCGAGGTCGAGACGATCGAGGTACTGCGCGAGCGAGTCGGCCGGTTGCTCGACGACGAGTCGCTCCCGCAGGAGCGACTCGCCCAGGAAGCGGTGCTCCTGGTCGAGCGCAGCGACGTGCGCGAAGAGCTCGACCGGCTCGCCGTGCACCTCGAGCACTTCCGAGCTCTCGCCGAGGCGGAGGGGCCGCACGGGCGTCGGCTCGAGTTCCTGCTGCAAGAGATCGTGCGCGAGCTGAACACCACGGGCGGCAAGTGCCGCGACGCCGAGATGGGCCGTGACGTCGTCGACGGCAAGGTGGTCTGCGAGCAGCTCCGCGAGCAGCTGCTGAACGTGGAGTAGAACGTATCCCCCTCAGGAATCAGGCTTTACGCTGGGCCCGATTGTGCTATCATGCGCCCTGCCGCCGGTGCTCACCGGTTGGCTTCACCAGCTCCAGCACCGAGGCGACTTCCAGATGCGGGATATTCCAAGCAAGATCGATAGCAAATTCCGGTTCGTTCTCCTGGCGGCCAACCGGGCGGAACACATGATGCAGGGCGCGGTGTCGAAGATCGACGACCCCGGCCGCAAGCCGAGCCGACTGGCGCTGGACGAGATCCAGGGCGAGATGGTCGAGTGGGACTACGGCCCGGCCGAGGAGTCGGAAGCCGGGTCCGAGACCGACGCCGAATAGCGCCGCCGGCAGGTGTCGAACCCGCGGCCCGCTCCGGCCCCGACTCCGCTGAACGTCCTGGTGGGCGTCAGCGGCGGAATCGCCGCGTACAAGGCGGCGGAGCTGGTGCGGCTGCTCAAGAAGGCGGGGCACCACGTGCGCTGCGCCGCGACCCGGGCCTCGACCTCGTTCGTCACGCCGCTCACCCTCGAGGTGCTGAGCGGTCACCGCGTCTACCAGGAAGAGTACCTGGTCGGCGACGGCAGCGGCGATGAGCTGCACATGACCGCCGCGCGGTGGGCCGACGTCATCTGCGTGGCGCCGGCGACCGCTCATACCCTGGCGCGGCTCGCCCTGGCTCTGGCCGACGATTTCCTGTCGACCACCGCGCTGGCGTTCGACGGCCCGCTGGTGCTCGCGCCGGCGATGCACACCGTGATGTGGCAGCAGGAGGGCGTGGCGGCCCACGTCGAGGCGCTGCGCCGACGCGGGGCGATCGTGGTCGGGCCCGCGACCGGAGCGCTGGCTTCAGGCGACGTCGGCGTCGGCCGCATGGCCGAGCCGCGGGAGATTCTCGACGCCATCCATCGCTTGTCGCAGCCGGCGCCGCTGGCCGGCCAGAGGGTGCTGATCGCCGCGGGCCCGACTCGCGAGGCGATCGATCCGGTGCGCTTTCTCTCGAATCGATCGACGGGCAAGATGGGTTTCGCGCTGGCGCGGGCGGCCGCGGCGCGCGGCGCGGCCACGACCCTGGTGGCCGGCCCAGTGGCGCTCGAGACACCACCGGGAGTGGAGCGGGTCGACGTGACGACGGCCGAGGAGATGCGTCGGGCGGTGGAAGTGGCGGCGCCCGAAGCCGACCTGATCGTGATGGCGGCGGCGGTGGGTGACTACCGGCCCATCGAGATTCGTTCCTCGAAGATCAAGAAGGGTGATGCCGCTCTCGACTCGATCGCGCTCGAGCGGACGGAAGACATCCTCGCCGGCCTGCGCGCCATTGCACCCACCGCTCTGATCGTCGGATTCGCCGCGGAGACCGACGACGTGATCGACAACGCGCGCAGCAAGCTCGAGTCCAAGGGCGCCGATTTCATCGTCGCCAACGACGTGTCGCGCTCGGACGTCGGTTTCGCCAGCGAAGAGAACGAAGTCACCATCCTCGGCCGCGGCTCCGAGGCCCACTTCGAGCGTCAATCGAAGCTCCACCTCGCAGACCGGATGCTCGCGCACTTCGAGCGGGCCTTGGCCAACCGTGAGCGACAGCCCGCTTAGGCCGCCGCCGGCCCTGGCCGGCGTCCTCGACTATCTGCGCGAGATCGGCTACGAGGAGATGTACCGGCCGGCGGAGGGCGATGCGGCGCCGGCGCCCGCGGGTGAGCCGGCCGCGCCTCGCGGCGAGAGTGCCGCGCGCCGTGGCGAGCGGCTCGGCGAGGTCGAGGCCCGTGCCGCCGGCTGCACGGCCTGCAAGCTCCACGAGAAGCGCAACAAGGTCGTCTTCGGCGTCGGCAACCCCGACGCCGATCTGATGTTCATCGGCGAGGGTCCGGGCGCCGAGGAGGACCGGCAGGGAGTTCCCTTCGTCGGCCGGGCGGGCGAGCTCCTGACCAAGATCATCGCGGCGATCGACCTCGACCGCTCGGAGGTCTACATCGCCAACATCGTGAAATGTCGGCCGCCGGGCAACCGCGACCCCCAGCCCGACGAGGTTGCGGCCTGCCGCGACTACCTCGAATCGCAGATCGATCTGATCCGACCCAAAGTGATCGTGGCGCTCGGCCGGGTGGCGGCGCAAACGCTGCTCGGCGAGTCGAGCCCGCTCGGCCGGATGCGCGGCCACTGGTACCAGGTGCGCGGGGTGGAGACGCGGGTGACGTACCATCCTGCGGCTCTCTTGCGCAACGTTGGTTTCAAGCGGCCGACCTGGGAAGACATGCAGGTCGTGCGCGACCGGCTGCGCGAGCTAGTAGAATAGGCGGCGGCCTGTCTCGCCTCTATTCGCCCAGAATGCCGGAACTGCCTGAATCTGCCGCGTTGAGCTCCCCGCGGGCTGCTCTGAGTTCGCCGGAGCCCTCGTCGGTGGCGGAGCCTCGGCCCCGGGAGCTCGACATCAGCGTCGTCGTTCCGGTCCTCAACGAGGCCGAGAGCGTCGAGGAGCTCGCCACTCGGACTGCTGCCGTGCTCGACAGTCTCGAGCGGACCTTCGAGATCATCTTCGTCGACGACGGCTCGTCCGACGGCACCTCGAAGCGGGTGAAGCGGGCTAGAGAGGCCGACGCGCGCGTCAAGCTGGTCAGGCTGCGGCGCAACTTCGGCAAGGCCGCCGCGCTCTGCGCCGGCTTCGACCTGAGCCGCGGAGCGATCGTGATCACCATGGACGGCGATCTGCAGGACCAGCCCGAAGAGATCCCGCGTT
>JAHEKO010000042.1:5480-15362 GCA_024638355.1 Acidobacteriota bacterium | reverse complement strand
GCACGATCCTCGGCTCGATGCTCGATCCGCACTCCGCCTGGCTGCTCCTGCGCTCGCTCGAGACGGCCAAGCTGCGCATGACCTGCTCGCGCAAGAACGCGCAGCGAATCTCGCGTTTTCTCGCAAACCACCCGAAGGTCGAGCGCGTGCGCTTCCCGGGGCTGCTCGAGGCGGGGCGCCAGAAGGAGATCTACGACGCCCAGTGCTCGGGGCCGGGAGCCCTGATGTCGTTCGAGCTCCGCGACGCCGGCGAGCACGAGGCGTTCCAGTTCCTCAACGCCGTGCGGCTGATGAAGCTCGCGGTCAGTCTCGGCGGCACCGAGTCGCTGGTCGAGCACCCGGCCACCATGACCCATGCCGACGTGCCGGAGGACGAGCAGCGGGCGATCGGGATCACGCCGGCGCTGGTGCGCCTCTCGGTCGGCATCGAGCATCCCGACGACCTCATCGACGCGCTGACCGAGGCACTGGAGAAGGTGGGCGTCGGCAGCGAGGAACCGGCGCGGACCTAACCTGACCTTTCTCACCGGCTCTGGTCGGTAGTCCTCCGACGGGCCGGCGAGGGCTGCAAGGCCTACTCGCTGGGTCTGGCGGATCTCGACGGCCGAGGTGGGCGGGAGCTCATCGCCGGGTTCGCCGGCGAGCCGGGCGCGGGAGGCGGCGGTGGCTGTCATGGTGGAGGCAGCCTCCGAGCCTGGCGAGCGGTGCGGCGGTAGGCGACCGCCACGCGTTGATCCCGTGGCCCCGCGGGGCCTCCCTGAAGCTTCTTCGCCTTCCGGCGGCAGGCGCGCCCGACGGGCAGCGGTGCCGGTTGCGACCGCGAGGCGCTAGGATGGGCGCTCGAAACCCACTAGATCGGAGGTCCCATGAGCGCCCCGTCCGCCAAACCGAGCTCGACTTCGCTGCGTCTCTGGCCCGCCCTCGCGCTGTTCGCGATTCTCTGGGTATTTCGCTCTCTGCCGAAGATGATCGAGGACCCGTCGATGCAGGTGATGATGACCGCTTTCTTCGGTCCGCTCATCTGTGTCCTCCTGATTCTCGTCTGGTGGGTCGCCGCCAGTCGGGCCACCTGGCGCGAGCGCCTCTTCGGTCTGCTCGGCTTCGTGGCTCTGGCGGCGCTCGGGTTCGTGCTCGGCCACCCGACGATTCGCGGATTCGGCACTCTGGGTGCGGTGCAGTGGGGAGCGAGCGCGTTCGTCGTCGGTCTCGTGGCGTCGAGGTGGATCGGCCCCGAGCGGCGGACCGCGATCGGGCTCGTCGCGGCGGCCCTCGCGTTCGGCTACTTCGCGCTCGTGCGGCTCGACGGGGTCTATGGCGGCGACTTCAAGGCCGAGCGCTCGTGGCGCTGGTCGCGTACCGCCGAAGACGACTATCTCGCCGCGCGCGACGGCGGCACCGCCGGCACCACCCTCGACGCGCCGCTGGCCGAAGCCGAGTGGCCCGGGTTTCGCGGGCCCGGGCGGGACGGAGTGGTCCCGAGCGTGAGTCTCGCCGAGGACTGGGAGGCGCGGCCCCCTCGCGAGCTGTGGCGGATCCGGGTGGGACCGGGGTGGTCGTCGTTCGCCGTTGCCGGGCGGCGCATCTTCACCCAGGAGCAGCGCGGCGAGCTCGAGGCGGTGGTGGCCTACCACGCCGACACCGGCGCCGAGCTCTGGGCTCACGAGTATCCGTCTCGCTTCTTCGAAGCGATGGGCGGCGCCGGCCCCCGGGCCACGCCGACCCTGGCGGGCGGCATGCTGTTCGCCCTCGGTGCCGAGGGGCTCCTGCATCGGCTCGAGCCGGCGAGCGGGGAGGTCGTCTGGCGGGCCGATCTGCGCGAGGACGCGCGGCGCGAGCCGCCGACCTGGGGCTTCTCCTCGTCGCCGCTGATCGTCGACGATCTGGTCATCGTCCACGCCGGTGGGGAAGGGGATCGGGGGCTCCTGGCCTACGGCGTCGATGACGGCCGCCTGCGCTGGAGCGCCGCCGCCGGGGGACACACCTACAGCTCGCCGCAGCTGTCGTGGGTCGCCGGCGAGCGCTCCGTGTCGATGGTGAGCGACAAGGGGATGACCCTTCACGATCCGGTGGACGGCAGGCTTCTGTGGCAGCACGACTGGCCGGTCAACGACTACCGGGTCCTGCAGGCGCTGGTCGTCGACGACTCGACGCTCTTGATGAGCACCGGCCAGGGAGTCGGCACCCGGCGGCTGGATCTACGCCGCGAAGGAGCGAGCATGGTGGCCGACGAGCGCTGGACGTCGCGCGGCATGAAGCCCAACTTCAACGACTACGCGGCGCACCAGGGCTACCTCTACGGGTTCGACCCCAACATTCTCGCTTGCGTCGATCTGGAGACCGGCGAGCGGAAGTGGAAGGGAGGCCGCTACGGCGCCGGCCAGCTCCTGCTGCTTGCCGACGCCTCGCAGCTTCTGGTGATCGGAGAGCGGGGCGACCTCGTGCTGGTTCGGGCCTCGCCCGAGGGGCACGAGGAGCTCAGCCGGCTGAAGGTGTTCGAGGCCAAGACCTGGAACCACCCCGCCCTGGTCGGCGACCGCCTCTATCTGCGCAACGCGGAAGAGGCGGTGGCCCTGGCGATGCCGCTCGGCTGAGTCGCGGCGAGCGACGCCCGCCCGCCTCTTCAGGCGTCCTTCGACTTGCTCTTGTGGCCCAGCAGAAAGGAGGCCAGCGCGGGTAGCAGCAGGATCGCGCCGAGCATGTTCACCACGAACATGAAGGTGAGCAGGATCCCCATGTCGGCCTGGAACTTGAGCGGCGAGAAGATCCAGGTGCCGACGCCGATTCCGAGAGTGACGCCGGTGAACACGACGCCGTTACCGGTGACGTCGAGCGTCTCGTGGAAGGAGTCCGGCACGGAGTGTCCCGCGTCGTAGAAGCTCTTGAAGCGGCTGTAGATGTAGATCCCGTAGTCGACGCCGATGCCGACCCCGAGCGCTACAACCGGCAGCGTCGACACCTTGAGTCCGATCTCGAGCAGCGTCATCAAGGCGTAGGCCAGGAGCGAGACCAGCGCCAGGGGCAGGACGATGCAGAGCGTCGCGCGCACCGAGCGGAAGGTGATCAGGCAGAGCACGATGATCGCGGCGAAGACGTAGAGCAGCATCGGGAACTGGGCCGCCGCCACCGCCTCGTTGGTAGCCGCCATGACGCCGGCGTTGCCGGTGGCCAGCTTGAACTGCACATTCTCCGAGCCGTGCTCGCGGTTGTAGCTCTTGACCTCGGCGACGATCCGGGCGAGCGTCTCCGCCTTGTGGTCGGTGGTGAACATCATCACCGGCATCACGCTGCAGTCCTCGTTCAAGAGGCCCGACGTGGTGGGGACGTAGGTCACCGACTGGGTGAGCACCGACTGGTTCCGCGACAGCACGCGCCACTTCATGGCGCCCTCGTTCCAGCCCGCGTTGATCACCCGAGCGACGCCCGGCAGCGCGATCACCGACTGCACCCCCGGCACGTTGCGCATGTGCCACTCGAAGTTGTCGATGTTGGCCATGACCTCGTAGTCGACGCAGCCCTGATCGACGGTCTCGACGATCACCGAAAGGATGTCGACGCCGATCGAGAACTTGTCGGTGATGATCTCGCTGTCGATGTTGTACCGGGAGTCGGAACGGAGCTCGGGAACGCCGGGATGGAGGTCACCGATCTTGATGTCCCGCGCCTTGAAGTAGCCGAATGCCGCGAGAGCCAGCGAGATCAGCAGGATGATCGCCGCCGGCCGCCGCTCCGACACGTGCGACAGCGTCTTCCAGATCGGACGCATGTGGCGGGCGCGCAGCTCTTGCCGCTGATGGTAGACCTCGTCGTGCTTGGTGTACGACAGCAGCACCGGCAGCAACATGAGATTGGTGAGGATGATCACCGCGACTCCCAGGCTGGCGGTGACCGCCATCTCCTGGATCACCCGGATCTCGATCAGCTGGATGGTGATGAAGCCGATGGTGTCGCTGGCCAGGGCGATCGCCCCGGGCACGAGCAAGCGACGGAACGCCCGTCGCGCCGACTCCAAGCTGTCGGCGCCTTCGAACAGCTCGGCCCGATAGGCGCTGACCATCTGCACGCCATGGCTGACGCCGATCGCGAAGATGAGGAACGGGACCAGTATCCCCATTGGATCGATGCCGTAGCCCAGCATCGTCAGGGTCCCCAATTGCCAGATGACCGCGGTCAGCGAGCAGACGAGCGGGATGATGGTGAGAATGATCGACTGAGAGTAGACGTAGACGAAGATCGCCGTGATCAGGAACGCCACGGCGAAGAAGAGCACGACCCGGTTGGCGCCGTCGGAGATGTCGCCGATCACCTTGGCGAAGCCGATCATGTGGACGTTGACCGGCGAAGGCTCGACGACGACGTCGACGGTGGTCTGGAACCGGTTGCGGATCTTGTCTTCGAGATCGCGCGCGACCCGGATGTAGTTCAGCGGCTCGCCGGTGTTGGGATTCACGTCCTGGAGCTGGGCGCTGATGATGGCGCCGGTAAAATCGTTGGCCACCAGCCGCCCCACGATCCCCGCCTTCAGGATGTTCTCTCGAACCTGCTCCAGGTCCTCGGTCGTGCCCCGGAACTCGGCCGGCACGACGTTGCCACCGGAGATGCCGTCCTCGACCACCTCGGTGAAGCGCGTGTTCGGAGTGAAGAGCGACGTGACCTGGGCGCGGTCGACTCCCGGAATGAAGAACACCTCGTCGGTGGCGGTCCTCAGGGCGTTGAAGAACTCGGCCGTGAAGATGTCGCCTTCTTTCGCCATCAGGGCGATCAGCAGGCGATTGGCGCCGCCGAACTGCTGGCGGTGCTTGAGGTAGGTCTGCATGTACTCGTGCTTGAGCGGCAGCAGCTTGGCGAAGCCGGCATCGATGCCGATCTTGCTGGCGGAGTAGCCCATGAAGAGCGTGACCACGACGAAGACCCAGATCACCAGACGGCGATATCCGAAGATCGCGTTCTCCACTCTGCCGGTGAAAGACATAACGCCAGGCCCCTCCGCTCTACGGTGTCGTGCCTGCGCCGAGAATCTCGACCGGCTTGCGATGGACTCCGAACTCGCCGACCAGCACCAGCCCGCCGTCGTCCGCGACGAGCACCGTCGACAGGCCCTGCCGGTCGGCCTGTGGCCTGAGGTCGAAGCTCTGCCCGCCGTCGGTCGAGACCAGCAGCGTCCCTGCCAGGCCCGAGATCACTATCGTTCCGTCCGCTAGCCGAGTGCCATCGGTGAGCAGCGCCTCGGTCCCCGAGTCGAGCTCCTGCCAGCTCTCGCCGGCGTCGTCCGAACGGTAGAGGTGCCCGCGCAGGCCGAAGAGGAGCACCGAATCGCCATCGAGCGGCAGCGACCCGAAGAACGAGCCCTCGTAGGGCGAAGGGAGCGTGACCCAGCTCTCGCCGCCGTCGTCGGAGCGGTAGACGGTACCCGCCTCGGCGGCGATGTAGAGCTTTCCGGAGCTCGACTCCGCGACGTGGTTCAGGTGGTAGTCGGCCCCGTAGCCGTAGAGCTCCTCCTCTTCGGTGAGCTCCTCGTCGGCGCCGATGTCGAACTCGGTCCAGCTGTCACCGCCGTCCGAGGTCCTGAGAAAGAAGCCGTAGGCGCCGAGGGCGAAGCCGTTCAGCTCGTCGCTGAAGCGGACCTCGAGGAACGGACGCTCCTCGTCGGGCGCGTAGTGGACGAGCTCCCAGTTCTCGCCGCCGTCGCGCGTTCGCACGATGACCGCGTCGTGTCCGACCGCCCAGCCGAGCTGCTCGTCGTGAAAGTAGACGGCGGTCAGCATGGCGCGAGTGGGGACGCTCCCTTGCTTCCAGGAGCGGCCGCCGTCGCGACTCAGCAGAATGTGCCCGCGCTCGCCGACCGCGACCATCAGATCGCCGACCGCGGCCGCGTCGAGCATCAACGACCGGCTGGCGAGAGGCTTTTCCAGGGCGAAGTCGAGCTCATCGCCGGCGGCCTCCTGTGCGACGCCCACGCCCGGCAGGGCGAGGAGGAGCAGCAGGCCGACCGCGAGCGGCGCGGCCAGGGCAGGTGGAAAGGCTCTTGCGACCACCGGTTAGCGGACGCCCTCCCTGCGCAGCGCCGCCGGCGTGTAGTCCTCTAGCGTCCGCTCGATGTCGAAGCGGTACATGTCGAACTCGTTGTCCAGACCGATCGCGAGGTAGCGGCCCGCCTGCAGGTCGGTGTGCACTTCGAGAGTGGTCCACAGCATCGGCACATCATAGTAGTTGATCACGAAGCCTTCCGACACCCGCCACAGCTGGTCGCGCTTGTCGTACTGGTCCACTGCCAGGATCTGCCAGCTGTCCTCGTCGAAGTAGAGGGTGCGCCGCTTGTAGATATGGCTGGTGCCCTCCTTCAGCGTGGCGTCGACCACCCACACCCGGTGCAGCTCGTAGCGCAGGTGCTCGGGGTTGATGTGCAGCGGCGTCAGGATGTCCTTGTGCTTGAGCTTGTCGCTGTGGAGCGCGTAGTTGTTGTACGGAACGTACAGCTCCTTCTTGCCGACCAGCTTCCAGTCGTAGCGGTCCGGAGCACCGTTGAACATGTCGAATTGATCCGACGTCCGCATGCCGTCAGCCGCCGTGCCGGGGTTGTCGTAGGCGACGTTGGGCGCGCGGCGCACCCGCCGCTGGCCGGGGTTGTAGAGCCAGGCGGCGCGCGGCTCCTTGACCTGGTCGAGAGTCTCGTGCACCAGCAGGATGCCGCCGGCGAGCCGGGCCGGAGCGACGACCTTCTGCTTGAAGTAGAGGATCCGGTTGGCGAGCGACTCCTCGGTCTGGCCCTCCTGGCTGTAGACGACGTTGAACTCGTCCTCGAACACCACCTCGGTGTAGCCGCCGCCGCGGGTGGGTGCCGCCTGGGAGGTCTTGCGCGCGGCGACGTTGCCGCGGAAGCGCGTCAGGTGATTCCAGATGACTTCCGAGCCGTTCTTCGGAATCGGGAAGGGAATCCCCATCACCGCGCCGGTGATGCCGTTGCCGCCTCCGGTCAGCTCGGCGGTGGTCGCCACCTTCTTGGTCGCATCGTAGATGCGCTGCGGGTAGGAGGCGCTGCGCCGGCTCGGGTAGACCTTCATCTTGTAGCTGTCGTACGTCTTGAGCATCGCCTGGTGACCCGGCGTCAGCTTGGCGGCGTGCTCGCTCATGTTCGCCGCGGTGATGGTGAACAGGACCTTGTCGCCGGCAAAGGGGTCGGCGTGATGGTCGCCCGGCTTGTAGCCCGCCGGAGGAGTCTTGATGCCGCCGTCCCACGCCGGAATGGTGCCGTCGGCGTTGCCGGCCTTCTCGGCGCCCAGGGGCGTCAGGTCCGCTCCGAGCCGGGCCGCCTCCTGCGGCGTGATCTTCGCCCACGAAATCGCCGGGCTCGCCGCGATCAAGACCAGGGCGCAGGTGATCAGTAGCAACGGTCTTCTGGCCATATCGAGTCTCTCCACTTCCTTAGAACGAGTATTTGATGTTGAACGCGGCGAAATCGCGATCGTTGATCAGATTGTACCGACCGGCGCCAGCGTAGCGCGTGTAGCTGAAGTCGAGCTGCCACGTGGACTGCCGGTCGAAGGCGACGCCGAGGGTCAGAGCGTTCCGCCCCTCGATGAAGTTACCACCCGGGCCCGGGGAGATCCCCTTGACGTCGTGCTGCCAGGAGAATCGCGGCGACACGTTGAAGCCGCCGAAGGCGTTCAGGTAGTCGAGCCGGCCCACCAGGCGATACCCCCAGGAGGTCTTGTCGGCGAAACGCTCCGGCGCCTCGATCGGCTTGCCGGTGTGCGCCACCGGACCGAGCACCGCGTTGCCGCTGGTGTAGGTGCCGGGGCCGTCGAAGCGGAGCTCCGTCTTGTCCGGCAGGTCGACGCTGGTGACCGCGCCCTCCCAGAGCAAGACGCCCGAGTCCGCACCCATCAGCGGGCCGAGGATCTTGGTCAACGTGGTCTGGAACTGCCACGAGTCGAGCCGGCGGATTCCGGGGACGAGCGCGCCGAACTGGCCGCGGAAGTCGCCGATCTGGTTGAAGATCGCCAGACCGGGGTTGATCGGCCCCAGCGCCGCGAACAGCAGCTCGACGTCGTCCGCCTGATAGGGCGCGTCCTCCTTGATGGAGAGCTCGCCCTGGATCGCCAAGGTGCCGATCGCGGAGTTGAAGCTGATCCCGTAGAGCGTGATGTCCTCGGGATAGGCGGTGAAGTAGCTCGCCGTCTGGGCGAAGGCGTCGGTG
Source organism: Acidobacteriota bacterium (assembly GCA_024638355.1). Taxonomy (GTDB): domain Bacteria; phylum Acidobacteriota; class Thermoanaerobaculia; order Multivoradales; family JAHEKO01; genus JAHEKO01. The sequence goes on along the minus strand of JAHEKO010000042.1, from coordinate 7,168 downwards.
GCGAAGGCGCTCACCACCGCCGCCGGGTCGCCGCCGGTGAGCGCGGCGTTGACGGCGGCGCCGGCGACGATCGTCGCCTGAGCCGGGCTGAGGCCGGCCGCCACTCCGGCCTGAATGCCGGCGGCGACCGCGGCCTGGGGAGCCGCTCCGGCCATGAGCGCTCCCAGCGCCGTACCGCCGGCGAGGCCGAAGCCCTGGGCCGCGACCGCGCCGCCGAAGGTACCGGTGCGGCCGTTGATGGTGGGCAGACGGCTGTGGTAGTTCAGGTAGTAGAAGCCGAGCTCGGTCTGATTGAGATTGGGCAGGAAGACCCGGAAAGCGGCGCCGTACTGCCCGCCGTCGTCGGCTACCACGCTGTCTTCACGCGGCACGCCCAGGAACGGGCGAGGGGTGCCCGGGAAGGTCATCGTGTCGGGGGAGCTGCCGAAACCGAGAAAGACCGTGTCGCCGCCGTGACCGGCAAAGTCGTTGGTGGCGAAGTAGGAGCCCGGCGGATCGATCCAGATCCGGCCCCAGTCGTAGAGGTAGAGCAGGTCGAGCGAAGTGTTCGCCGACGTGCCGAGCGAGGCCAGCACCATGCCCTCGGGCAGCAGCGCGTCGCGCAGCTCGGCGCCCGGAACGCGCAGCGCGCTCACGTCCACCGGGTTGATGACGTTGATGCCGCCCTGGATGAAAGTGCTCTCGCCCCAGCTCACCACCTGTTCGCCGGCGCGAATCTCGGCCGGCCGGCTCCCCAGATCGAACTTCAGCCAGGCGAAGGCGTCGAGGAGATCGGTCCGGGTGCCGACCCGGTCGAGCGCCTTGTCGCTCAGCGGGGTGCGTGCTCGGTCTTGCTCCTCGTTCTCGTAGTCGAAGAAGCCCCGGAAGCGCAGGAAGGTACCGAAGTTCTTGTACCTCAGCTCCAGCTCGGAGGTGAGCTTGAAGACGTTGCTGTAGATTCCGGTGTCGTAGTTGAGATTGCCGTCGTCGCCGTTGACCGAGAAGGCCTCACCGCCGGCCGCGAGGCCGATCAGCGATTGGTCCCGATCTTCGAGCCGGTAGCTCGCCCCCCAGGAAAGGGTGGTGTCCCAGGTTCCCTCGAGCTCGCCTTTCTTGAAGCTGGCCGCTGTCGCCGGGATCGCGATCAGAAGACAGACCGCCGCCACCGGGACGACCCGTCCCAGCCAGCGGTGGCTTTCATGCCCGCCCTTACTCGTTCTCTCCGTCATGCCTCACCCTCCGTTGGATTCGCACCCGGTTTCCGTTTCGCAAGACAAGCAGACCAGCCGTCCAGCCGGAGCCGAGTGAGCCTCCTGGTTCTACCTTGTTGCCGCGAGTTCAAGCGCGGCATTCAACACGCTAACCACCCGATTCCGGGGGCTACAATACCTGACCGAGTAGAAGGTGCCCCCACGCTTTTGGGCGGGGGGGCGCGGATCCGACCAAGATACGGTCGGACCAGGAGGGGGCCGCCGGGCAGGGGAGGCCTCGAAAGTGCCCAGGTTGCGGAGGTTGCTCTACCCGCTGGTCTGTCTTGGCGTCGTGATCGTGGCGCCGTCCGCCGCTGGAGCGACGGGGTCGCCGTCTGCCGAATTCACCGAGCTCCTGACCGCGCGGGGGCTCGACGCCGAGAGCCTCGTGCTCCCGACCCGGTCGAGCGAAGAGATCCGAGCGTGGGCGCTGGGTACGGTGCCGATCGAGCTACCTCC
>JAHEKO010000042.1:0-5380 GCA_024638355.1 Acidobacteriota bacterium | reverse complement strand
CCGAATTCACCGAGCTCCTGACCGCGCGGGGGCTCGACGCCGAGAGCCTCGTGCTCCCGACCCGGTCGAGCGAAGAGATCCGAGCGTGGGCGCTGGGTACGGTGCCGATCGAGCTACCTCCGGCGCAGCGGGCGCTTCGCTTGCGTGAGGCGATGACCGAGCGCTGGGGCCTCGGGCTTCAGCATCGCGATGGCTACACCGGCACCGCCAGCGAGGTCTTCGAGAGCCGGGTCTCGAACTGTCTGTCGTTCGCCTTCCTGTTCACCACGCTCGCGCGCGAGCTGGGTATCGCCACGTACTACGTGAGCCTGGACGTGGCCCCGCGAGTCAGGCGCCACGACACGCTGCGCGTCCGCTCCGAGCACGTTGCCGTCGGCGTGGACCGGCGCTCACAGCGTCTGGTGGTCGATTTCGCCGGCGTCGTGCTCTCCGGCGAGGAGCCGCGCGAGCTCTCGGATCTGGAGGTTCTGGCCATGTTCTACGCCAACCGCGGCGCCGAGCTGTTGCTGGGCGGCCGGGAGCGGGAGGCGATCGAGTGGCTCGAAGACGCGGTCGTGATGAGCCCCCATCGGGCGGCGAGTTGGCTCAATCTGGGCGTGGCCCGCCGCCGCACCGGCGATCTGGAGGGGGCGGCGGCGGCCTACGAGAGGGCCCTCGAGATCGACGGCGACGACCTCTCCGCCAAGGAGAACCTCGCGCTGCTCAGGACGCTGCGGCGATCGACGGACCGCCCCAGCGAGTGAGCTCGTCTCGAGCAGGCCGGGCGTCGGCCTACGGGAACGCCAGGCGCTCCGCGAGAGCCACGAAGCGCGGCTCGTCGCGCAGCGGATCGAGCGACGGCCAGACCTCGAGGATCGCCAGCAGTCCGTCACGCTCCTCGAAGGCCTGCTCGAGGTAGCCCAGCGCCTCGTCCTTGCGCCCCAGGGTCAGGGGAATCTGGGTGAGCAACACCGGCTGCAGGTAGCTCTTGCGCCGCCTCTCCAGCATCTCTTCCTGAACCGCCTCGGCCTCCTCCTTGCGTCCGGCGGCAGCGTAGGCCATCCCCAGGTCGGAGAGCGGCCAGGGGTGGCGGGCCGCCAGGGTGACCGCGAGCTCGAGCTCGGCGATCGCCTCCTGGTGGAGCGACTGGAAGAGATAGCCGAGCCCCAGCGTACGGTGAGCCAGGAAGTTGGCCGGATCGCGCTCCACCACCGGGCGCAGGATTCGCACCACCTCGGAGAAGTTCCGCGAGCCGATGAAGGAGACCGCCAGCAAGATGCTCGGGTAGGCGGCCAGCGGGTCCAGCTGGACCGCCTTGCGGTTTTCGCCGGTGGCATCTTCGAATCGGCGCTCGGCGCTCATCAGGTAGAAGCCGTACCAGTAGCGGGCCGGCACGCAGGCCGGGTTGAGCTCGAGCGCGCGGCGAAACTCCCGGGCGGCGCCCTGCCAGTCGTAGTCGTAGCAGAAGAGCGTGAAGGCGAGCGCGTTGTGGGGCTCGGCGAGCGAGTCGTCGAGCTCGAGGGCGCGTCGCGCGGAAGCCTGCGCCTGCGGCATGGCGTCTCGAGGCGGCACGAAGCTGTAGTAGGCGGCGAGGCTGAGAGCGTCGGCCATTCCGGTGTGGGCGAGGGCGAACTCCGGGTCGAGGGCCAGGGCCATCTGAAAGAACTTGTATCCCTGCCGCAGCCCCTCGCCGCGCTGCTCCAGGTAGAAGCGTCCCTTGAGGTAGAGATCGTAGGCGTGCATGTTGTCGGTCGGCCGGTTGAGCAGGGGCCGCTTCTCCTCACCCGACAAGGTGACCCGGAGCTTGCCGGCGATGGCGGAGGCGATCTCGTCCTGGATCGCGAAGATGTCGTCCACCTCCCGGTCGTAGCGCTCGGACCAGAGGTGGTAGCCGTCCGCCACGTCGATCAGCTGGGCGGCGATCCGCAGTCGTGATCCCGCCCGCCGGACGCTGCCCTCGAGAACCGTCGACACCTTGAGCTTCGCGCCCACCTCGGCCACCTCGGGGGAGCGGCCCTTGAACGAGAAGCTGGAGGTACGAGCGGCGACGCGCAGCCCGTCGAGCTGGCTGAGCGCATTGAGAATTTCCTCGGTGACGCCGTCGCTGAAGTACTCGTTCTCGGGGTCCGGGCTGATGTTGACGAAGGGCAGCACGGCGATCGATCGCTCCGCCGCCGCGGTGGCCGGCGGAACCGCCCAGGCCGCGCCCGATCCGCCGCCCGACAGCTCGCTCACCGTGAGCTCGTCGCGCAGCGCCTCCATCTCGTTGCGTACGTCGAGGATCGATTGATAGCGGCGGCGCGGGTCTTTCTCGAGACAGAGCAGAATGATCCGCCCCAGGTGGCGGGGGAGATCGGAGCGGTATTCGGTCACCGGCTGCGGCCGGTCGCGCAAGATCGACGACATCACGGCGACCGAGCTCTTGCCGCGGAAGGGCCTGCGGCCGGTCGCCAGCTCGTGAAGCACGACACCGAGCGAGAAGATGTCGGTGCGCTGATCCAGCTCCCGACCCTCGAGCTGCTCGGGCGACATGTAGGGCACGGTTCCCACCACGCGGCCATCCCGCGTGAGGTTCAGGGTCGCCGCGGTCTCGGCGCCGTCGCGGAGCGTGTCGGGCTCGAGAAGCCGAGCGAGGCCGAAGTCCAGAATCTTCACGTGGCCCGTGTTGCTGAGCATGATGTTCCCGGGCTTGAGGTCGCGGTGGGCGATGCCCCGTTCGTGAGCCGCCGCCAGCGCCTCGGTGATCGGGATAGCGACGTTGAAGAGCCGCTTCACCGCGATCCCCCCGGAGGTGACCAGGCGGTCGAGTGTGATCCCCTCCACCAGCTCCATGGTGAAGAAGTGAACGCCGTTCGCCTCCTCCACGGCGTAGATGGTCACGATGTTGGGGTGGTTGAGGGCGGCGACCGCCAGCACCTCACGGCGGAATCGCGACAGACGCTGCGGCCTGGAGGCCATCTCCAGCGTGAGGGCCTTGAGCGCGACTCGACGTCTCAGCTTGGTGTCCTCGGCCAGATAGACCTCTCCCATCCCGCCGGCGCCAAGCTTCTTTAGAATCCGGTAGTGGCCGAGCCGCTCACCGATCATTGAAACACTTTCCGCAACCTTACCTCGGCCGCCGCGTGCAGCGCCAGTGGAGGTCGAAGGCCGGAGCGAGCGGCAAGGACCGAGACGCCGCCTCGGCAGCTCTGTCCGCTAGGTGAGCCAGCCCGGGTAGAGCTCGGGCCGGCGGTCGCGCAGAAAGAGCTTGCGGGCGTGAGAGCTGCCGGCCTCGGCGAGGTCGATCTCCGCGATCAGCAGCTCTTCTTCGCCTTCGGCGGCCCGTGCGACGACCCGGCCCGCCGGGTCGCAGACGAACGATCCGCCGGCGAACTCGAGCGCCTCCTCCGCGCCCACCCGGTTGCAGAGCGCGGTGAAATAGCCGTTCTGGAAGGCCGCGACCCGCATCTCCGCCTCGAACAGCCCGTCGGGCCATTCGTCGCGGGCGCCGGCTTGCGGCACGACGACGAGCTCGGCCCCGGACAGCGCCAGGGCCCGCATGTACTCGGGGTAGTGCCGGTCGTAGCAGATGGCCACGCCGATGCGGCCCGCCCGGGTGTCGTAGACCGGGGCGCCGGTGTCGCCGGGCGCGTAGTAGCCCTGCTCGTGAAAGCAGGCGTAGTCGGTGATGTGGATCATCCGGGTGCGACCGAGGAGCGTGCCGTCGGCGTCGATCACCGGCGAGCAGTCGTAGGTCCGGTCGCCGTCGCGCTCGAAGAGGTTCAAGACCGCGACCACGCCGAGCTCGCGGGCGCGCTCGGAGAACGCTTCGGTGATCGGGCCGGGCACCGGCTCGGCCAGGCTGAGGACGTCGTCGCCGGCGGGGCGCTGCGGGTGAAAGCGCTCGAAGGCCAGCTCGGCGAAGCAGACCAGCTCGGCGCCCCGTCGGGCGGCGCGCTCGAAGGCCTCGAGCCCGCGCTCCAGATTGGCCGTCTTGTCGCTGCCGGCCGGCTGCTGCACGAGTGCGATCTTCATGAATCGGAGAATACCCGACCGCCCACCCGTGCTAGATTTCCGCCGTGCGCACGTGGAGTCGGGCCCTGGCCCTGCCTCTCCTGCTCGTTTTGGTCGGCTGCCGGGGCGAACCGGCCTTGCGCGAGCGACCACTTCTGGACGGGCATCACCAGCCCGACGTTCTCGTCGAGGCGGCGGAGCTCGAGCTGCCGCCCGCCACGAGCGGCAACCGCTTTCTGAGCGGTTGGTTCCCGGTACCTCGCACTCGCGGCGGCAGCGGGCTCGTCCCACTGGCGGCGGGGCCGCGCCTCGAGCTCGTGCAGCTGGAACGGCGGCGCCGCGTGCTGATCCTGAGGACCCGTGGCGGCGATCTGGGCCATACGGAGGTCGTGGCGCGGCTCGGCGATCGCGAGATCGACCGAGCTCCGCTGACGGAGCGGGTGCGGCTGAAGCTGCCGCGCGACCTTCCGCTCGGGCGCGTTCCGATCGACCTATCCTTCGGGGGCGACGAGAGCGTCGTGGTGCAGTGGGCACGCCTGAACCCGGTTCTCGACAGCGAAGAGCCGCGCTTCCGCGACGGTGCGATCGTTCAGTCGCCATACTCGGCGATCGACTTCGTTCAGGATTTCGCGCCCGGGTCGGTGCTGCTCGGCCGCTTCCAGCCTCCGGGCTCGTGGGGGGAGGATCAGCGGTTCGCCGTCGCGCTCGAGGCCGCCGATGGCGAGATCTCCCGAGCGTTCGAGGCGACGAGCGGGGGGGAGCAGGAGCTCGGGATCGCGCTGCCCGAGGCGGCCGGTCCGATTCGCGTCCGGCTCGAAGCGGCGGGGCAGGGCGGCCCGGGACGCTGGCTCGATCTGCGCGTCGCCGAGACGGTTGCGCCGCGGCCGCGGGTCGAGGCGCCGCGCCGGCCGCGTATCGTCGTCCTCTACCTCTTCGACGCGCTTCGCGCCGACTACGTCGGCCACTTGGGCGGCCCCGAAGGCGTTTCGCCGGAGCTCGATCGGTTGGCCGCCGAGGGCGTCACCTTCACCGATCACTCGAGCGTGGCGCCGAACACCAAGCCGTCGGTCAAGACGCTGTTCATCGGCCGGCCGTTTCTGGTTCGCGGCCACGAGCGCTTGCCGACGAGCGGACCGACGACGCTGGCCGAAGCCTTCGAGTCCGCCGGCTACACGACGTTCTCGATCTCTGGCAGCCCGTGGGTGAGCAAGAGCTTCGGCACCGATCGAGGGTTCCTCTACAGGCCCGCCAAGGCGCAGTACCGCAGCCCCAAGGAGACCGGCGTCGACTACAACGACAACGCCGAGCGCGTCCACCGGTTGACCCTCGAGGCCCTCGACACGCTCGAGGCCAGAGACCGCGCTTTCGTCTACATGCACACCATGCACCCCCACAACCCCTACCGGCC
>JAHEKO010000416.1 GCA_024638355.1 Acidobacteriota bacterium | reverse complement strand
TCATCGGTGCCCTCGAAGGCGTCGCGCTCGGCGGCGGCGAAGGCGCGGAGCAGGAGATCGCGACGAAAGACCTGCGGGGTCTCGGCGCGGAAGAGCGCGCTGCGATCGACCGTGCGCGTGACGCGCCCGTCGCTCACCTCCTTGAGCGTGTCGTGGACCGGGCGGCCGAGGATCGCCGCTCCGCTGACCGCGGCGGCGGCGACCGTCGCCCGGACGTCGGCTTCCGCGACCGCCGGACGCACGCCGTCGTGCACGAGAATCAGACCGTCTTCGGGGCCCTCGGTCTGCTCCAGACAGCGGCGCACCGACTCCTGGCGGCTGGCTCCGCCCATCAGGCAGCGGACCCTGGGGTCGCCCGACAACGCCTCCACAGCCTCGGCGAAGCCGTCGGTCGGCAGGGCGACCACGATCTCCGCCGCCCCGCATGAGACGAGGCGCTCGAGGGTCCAGGAGAGAAGCGGCCGGCCGGCGACGGCCACCCACTGCTTGGGAGCGTCGGTGTCGTAGCGCAGTCCGCGGCCGGCGGCGGGTACGAGGGCGGTGAAGACGGGCGTGTCGAGCAGGGAGGGGATCAACGATTCCCGCTAGACGGTCATGATGTCTTTTTCTTTGTTCTCCAGCGACTTGTTGACCAGCCCGATGTAGTGGTCGTGCAGCTTCTGGGTCTCGTCGTGGCCGCGGTGCTCGTCGTCCTCGCCGATCTCCTTGTCCTTCTCCATGCGCTTGAGCTCGTCGTTGCCCTCGCGGCGCGCCTGGCGGATGGCGTTGCGCGCCACCTCGGCCAAGTCGTGCGCCCGCTTGACGATCTCCTTGCGCGTCTCCTCGGTGAGCTGCGGCACCGGGATACGGATCACCTTGCCGTCGTTCGATGGATTGAGCCCCAGGTTCGACGACTGGACGGCCTTCTCGATCGCGCCGATGGTCGAGGGATCGAACGGCTGCGCCACGATCAACGTGGCGTCGGGCACCGACAGGTTGGCGACCTGGTTGATCGGCGTCGGCGCGCCGTAGTAGTCGACCATCACGCCGTCGAGCATGGCGAGCGAAGCGCGACTGGTCCGCAGGTGTTTCATCTCATCATGAAGATGATCCAGGGCGGCCTTCATCTTGAGTTCGACTTCGAGAAACAGCTCCTGCATTTCCGGTCCTCTCCTCTCTCGAAAGCTAGCGATCGCCGGCCACGGGACGCTCGTGGGCGGGATCGCCCACCCAGGAGCCGACCGGCTCGCCGCAGACTACGCGGCGGACGTTGTTCGCTTCCAGCAGCTTGAAGACGATGATCGGGATGTCGTTCTCGCGACAGAGGCTGATCGCCGTCGCGTCCATGACCCGCAGATCCTGCGCCAGCACCTGGCGGTAGCTCACCGTCGGCAGCAGCTCGGCGTCGTCGTCCAGCTTGGGATCGGCCGAGTAGACGCCGTCGACGTTCGTCGCCTTGAGCAGCGCATCGCAGCGCAGCTCGTTGGCGCGCAGCGCCGCCGCGCTGTCGGTGGTGAAGTACGGGTTGCCGGTGCCGGCGGCGAAGATCACCACGCGCCCCTTCTCGAGGTGGCGGACGGCCCGCCGCCGGATGAAGGGCTCGGCGACGTCGCGGATCTCGATCGCGGTCTGGACGCGGGTGGTGACACCGACCTTCTCGAGCGCGTCCTGCAGAGCCAGCCCGTTGATCACGGTGGCCAGCATGCCCATGTGGTCGCCGGTGACCCGATCGATACCGCGCTTGCTGGCCGAGACGCCGCGGATGATGTTGCCGCCGCCGATGACGATCGCCAGCTCGATCTCGAGCTCGTGAACGCTCTTGATCTCTCCGGCGATCCGGAAAACGACCTCTTCGTCGATCCCGAACGGCTGCGAGCCCATGAGCGCCTCGCCCGAGAGCTTCAGCATCACGCGCTGAAAGACGGGGGTTTCGCTCATGGGGTCATCGGCATCCCGGGCCGCGGAAGAGTCAGTCGCTGCCGCCGTCGGCAGCCTGGCCTTCGCCCAGCTTGAAGCGGGCGAACCGACCGACCCGGATGTTCTCTCCGAGTTTACCAACCTTGGCCGCGATGAGATCGCCGACGCTCTGATCCGGGTCCTTGACGAAGGCCTGCTCCGTCAGCACGGTCTCGCTGAAGAACTTCTCCATCTTGCCGTCGACGATGCGGTCGATCACCTTCTCCGGCTTGCCGGACTCGATCGCCTGCTCGCGGTAGATCTTGCGCTCGGCCTCGAGCATCTCGTCGGTCACCTCTTCACGACGAACGTAGCGCGGATCGGCGGCCGCGATGTGCATCGCGACGTCCTTGACCAGCTCCTTGAAATCGTCGGTGCGAGCGACGAAGTCGGTCTCGCAGTTGATCTCGAGCAGAACGCCGATCCGACCGCCGGCGTGGATGTACGACGTCACCAGCCCTTCGGCGGTCGCCCGGCCGGCCTTCTTGGCGGCCGCGGAGAGACCCTTCTTGCGCAGGATCTCGACCGCCTTTTCCTGATCGCCGTCGACCTCGGCGAGGGCCTGCTTGCAGTCCATCATCGGTGCTCCGGTCGACTCGCGGAGCTCTTTCACCATCTGTGCGGTTATCTGCATTCTCGTTACTCCTCCGCTCGCTCTCGATGCCCAACAAAAAAGGTCAGCGCCACCGGCGGACGGCGGTTCGACTGACCTTCTCGCACGGCCTCGAGTCGAGACGGATGTCAATTCACCGGAGCGGTTTCGTCGACCTCTCCGGGCTGGTCCTCTGTCTCGGCCTCGCCCTCGCCCTCGCCCTCGCCCTCGGCTTCGGGCGCGGCGCTCTCCGCCTCCGCCACTTCGGCGACGGCAGGCTTGGCCTCAGGCTCCGCGGCCTCCTCGGGGGACGCCGTGGCCTCGGGGGCCTCGGGGGCCTCAGGGGCCTCGGGGGCCGCCTCCTCGGTCGCCGCCTCCGCGGATGCTTCCTCGGTCTCCGTCTCGGCTGCCGCCGGCTCCGCCGGCGCGGCCACGGCGGCGGCCGCGTCGCTCAGCTCCTTCGCCAGCTGGCCGGCGCCGTCGAGATAGGCGTCGGCGATGCGCGAAGTGAAGAGGCGGATGGTGCGAATCGCGTCGTCGTTGCCCGGAATCACGAAGTCGATCAGCTCCGGATCGCAGTTGGTGTCGACGATGCCGATCACCGGAATGTCGAGCTTGTTGGCCTCGGCCACGGCGATGTACTCGCGCTTCGGGTCGACGACGAACATGGCGTCGGGCAGCCGATCCATGTCGCGGATACCGTGCAGGTTGCGGTGCATCTTCTCGCGCTCGCGATCGAGGCGCAGCCGCTCCTTCTTGATCATCGGGGTCTCGGTCTGGGTGAGCCGCTGCTCGATGTCCTTGAGCCGCTCGACCGAGGCCCGGATGGTGACGAAGTTGGTCAGCGTGCCGCCGAGCCAGCGGTGGGTCATGTGGAACTGGCCGCAGCGCTCCGCCTCTTCGACCATCACGTCCTGCGCCTGGCGCTTGGTGCCGACGAAGAGAATCTTCTGACCGGCCCTGCCCATGTCGCGAACGAACTTCACGGCCTGATTGAACAGGGCCAGCGACTTCTGGAGATCGATGATGTAGATACCGTTCCGCTTGCCGAAGATGTAGGGCTTCATCTTCGGGTTCCACCGTCGCGTCTGGTGGCCGAAATGCACACCTGCCTCTAGCAGCTCTCTCATATTGACCTGCACCAAACCTCTTCTCCTCGGATCAGCGCTTGCTGAACTGGAACCGGGCGCGAGCGCCCTTCAAACCGTACTTCTTCCGTTCCTTCTTGCGCGGATCGCGAGTGAGGAAACCGCCCGCCTTGAGCCGCTC
>JAHEKO010000415.1 GCA_024638355.1 Acidobacteriota bacterium | reverse complement strand
TGGGGCGCCCCGTTCGATCGCAACGCCACCACCGTCGAAGCCATGAGCCGTCAGGGGCCCGCCCAGAGCATCTGCGCCGACTTCGGCATTCGCCCCACCTACGTCGTCGACTATCCGGTCGCGGCCCAGGAGGCCGGCTACCGGCCGATCGGCGACTGGGTCGCCGACGGCTCGGCGACCGTCGGCGCCCACCTGCACCCCTGGGTGTCGCCGCCCGTCGAGGAGAAGGTGAACCTCCGCAACTCCTTTCCGGGGAACCTCCCCCGCCCCCTCGAGGCGGAAAAGCTCGCGCGGTTGACCGACAGGATCGAGAGCTCCTTCGGTCTGCGGCCGACCGTCTACAAGGCCGGCCGCTACGGCTTCGGCGAGCGCACCGCGGGAATCCTCGAGGAGCAGGGATTCGAGGTCGATCTCTCCGCCAACCCACCCTTCGACTATCGCGACGAGGAGGGTCCCGACTACAGCGGCTTCGACGCCGACCCCTACTGGTTCGGCGAGGAGAGGCAGCTCCTCGGCATTCCGGGCACCGGCGGCTATGTCGGCTGGCTGGGCGGCGCCTCCCACGCCGTATACCGCCGGGCCTCCGGGCCGCGTCTCGCCTGGAGCCGCCTGCCCGGCGTTCTCTCCCGGCTGGGCGCGGTCGACCGGCTGCGTCTCTCGCCCGAAGGCTTCGAGCCCCACGAGCTCGAGAAGCTCACTCGCCATTTGATGGCTCGCGGCACGCGGGTCTTCAGCTTCAGCTACCACTCGCCGTCGCTGATGCCCGGCTGCACTCCCTACGTCCGCTCGACCCGCGATCTGGACCGGTTCCTCGACAGGTTCCGGCGCTACTTCGACTTCTTCTTCGGCCCGCTCGGCGGCGCGGCGACCACCCCGCTCTCGCTCAAGCGGCGCCTGAAGCAGGAGAACGCTGAATGAAGGTTCTCGGTATCTCCCCTCTCGACAAGGACGCGACCGCCTCGCTGGTCGAAGACGGCAAGGTGCTGTTCGCGGCGGCCGAGGAGCGCTATAGCCGCCGCAAGCAACATGCAGGCTTTCCGCACGACGCGGTGGCCGCCGCCCTCGCCGCTACCGGCACCGCGGCCGCCGAGATCGACCTGGTCGCCTACCCGTTCTTCGACTGGCGGCGCGAGGTCGAGCTGATCGAGCGCGGGCTGGCGGAGGAGGCTCGACTCCTCGATGGTCACAAGCTCGACGTACGGCCCGCGCTGCGCGCGGCGAAGGCTCGCGTGCCCGACCGCGAGGGCGAGATCTTCGGCCTCAGCGAGCCGAACGCGCGCATGAAGAAGGGCCCGCTCAAGGAGCTGTTCTACGCCGCCGCCGGCGCCTCGCCGTGGCTGTCGGACCGCTTCGCCCGGAGCGCGTCGCGCGCCTGGGCGCGCGCCGCCGTCGAGGCGCACCGCATGTGGAATCGCGAGCTCGAGAGCTCGCTCGCCGAGCTCGGCCTGGACGGCAAGCTTCGTCGCTACGAGCATCACCTGTCGCACGCCGCGAACTCGTACCTCACCAGCGGCTACGACCGTGCGCTGATCGTCACCCTCGACGGCTACGGCAGCGGGCTGTCGGGCTCGGTCGGCATCGGCGAGGGCGGAGACATCCGGCGGCTGCACGACTTCCACTTCCCCTTCTCGCTCGGCACCTACTACGAGTCCGTCACCTCGTCGCTCGGCTACAACCCCACGCGGCACGGCGGCAAGATCGTCGGCCTCGCGGCCTACGGCGATCCCCGGGTGCTGGGCGAGGTGCTCCTATCGCGCTTCGACCGCTCGCACCCGGGCGATCTGCGCATGTTCCAGAATCTGAACCTCTACTTCTCGCGCCACCTCGCCTCGCACTTCCCGGCGGTCGACGTGGCGGCCGCCTACCAGCACGCTCTCGAGGTGGTCGTGGCCGAGATCGTCGCGCACTGGGCCGGCAAGACGAAGACGGACGCGGTGGTTCTTTCCGGCGGCGTGGTGGCGAACGTCAAGATGAACCAGCGCATCCACGAGGTCGCCGGGATCGAGCGCGTCTACGTCTACCCCAACATGGGCGACGGCGGCTGCGGCACCGGCGTGGCGCTGCTCGAGAGCCTCGACGGGCGCGGCGGCGCGCCGATCCACGACGCCTTCTACGGCCCCGAGTTCTCCGAGCGCGAGATCGCCGAGGAGCTCGAGAGCGCCGGCCTCGAGTTCGCCCGGATTCCCGATCTCGCGGCCGAGGTCGCCCGCCGCATCCACGCCGGCCAGGTCGTCGCGCGCTTCGACGGCCGTATGGAGTACGGTCCGCGCGCCCTCGGCAATCGGTCGATCCTCTACCACGCTCGCGAGCCGCACGTGAACCAATGGCTCAACCAGCGACTCGGCCGCACCGAGTTCATGCCCTTCGCGCCGGTGACCCTCTACGAAGCGCGCGGTCGCTGCTACGAGAACGTCGCCGGGGCCGAGCTCGCCGCGCAGTTCATGACCATCACGTTCGACTGCACCGAGTGGATGCGCGAAAGCTGTCCGGCGGCGGTCCACGTCGACGGCACCGCGCGGCCTCAGCTCATCCGCCGCGAGGTCAGCCCCGGCTACTACGACATCGTCAGCGAATACGAGAAGCTCTCCGGCATCCCCTGCCTGATCAACACCAGCTTCAACATGCACGAAGAGCCGATCGTCTGCACGCCCCGCGACGCCATCCGCGCCTTCGTCCGCGGTCATCTCGACGCGATGGCGATCGGGCCGTTTCTGGTGGAAGGGTCGAAACCGCCGGCCGGCGACCCGCGCTCCTAGCTCTCGCTCCCCGCCCTGATCCCCCGTGGCCGGGCACTCTCGTCGGGCCATGTGGCGCAAGTCACAGCGCCGCGCCGACCGCCCTCGTAGCGTGCTCGCATCCGAAGGGTTTGACGGGAGGGCGCGATGCGAAACGGGAGATGGCCTGGGCGAGTGCGTTGGCTTGCACGTGCCGGCCTACTGTCTACCCTGGCCCTGCCGATGATCGCCGTTCCGGCGCCGGCGGTTCTCCCCGGGCAGGTGAGCCTCCACCCGGCCTACCCCAATTTCTTCTTCTACCACCAGGGCGGACCGTTCTTCATGGCCGGTCCCGGTGATCCCGAGGGGTTCCTCTACCGCGGCACGCAGAACCCGGACGGCACCCGCGCGGGTGACCAGGAGCAGCTCATCGCGAAGCTCGCCCCGACCGGGGCCAACTCGATCTACCTGATGGCGGTGCGCTCGCACGGAGGCGACGGCGACGCGACCGAGAACCCCTTCGTCGACAACGACCCGGCCCTGGGCCTCGACGACGCCGTCCTGGATCAGTGGGAAGTCTGGTTCGACCAGATGGACGCCGCCGGGGTCACGATCTTCTTCTTTCTCTACGACGACGGCGCCTCGATCTGGAACTCGGGTGACAGCGTCGGCGCGGCGGAGTCCGCCTTCATCCACGGACTCGTGGACCGCTTCGAGCACTACCGGCACCTGATCTGGGTCGTCGCCGAGGAGTACCAGGAGCGTTACACGCCGGCGCGGGTCTCGGCCATAGCCGCGGTGATCAAGGCAGCCGACGATCACCATCACCCCGTCGCCGTGCACAAGCTCTCCGGGCTCGACTTCGCCGAGTTCGCCGACGACCCGGCGCTCGATCAGTACGCCATCCAGTACAACGTCGCGACCGCCCAGAACATCCACGATGGGCTCGAGCTCGCCTGGGACGACGCTCAGCGCCGCTACAACCTGAACATGGCCGAGGCCGCCGCCTGGGGCACGGGAGCGACCTCGCGCCAGAAGGCGTGGGCCGCGGCGATGGCCGGCGCCTACGTCATGGTCTACGAGATGGAGATCGCCG
>JAHEKO010000041.1:2880-15491 GCA_024638355.1 Acidobacteriota bacterium | reverse complement strand
CGAGGAATTGGCCCGAGGACTGGTACTTCTCGAGTTCGATCTCCTCGCGCCGCAAGCCGTCGTAGGTGAACGTCAGCCAGTCGAACTCGGCGGTGTTCATGTCGGCGCGCAGGTAGCGGCCCGCGGGGAGATGGAGCGCCGCGATGAGCCGCGCGTCCAGGTCGTAGGAGCGGATCTTGCCGGCGTGCTTCATGCGCTTGAGAGCCAGTGCGTGGGGGGCATGGCCACCGGCGGGAGTCTCGAGATCCGAGAGTGACTCGCCGTGACTGGTGTGGAGCACCATGGAGTCGAACTCGCTGACGATCGGGCCGATGGAAGGGTCGCCCGAAAAGCGCCTCAACTGGCGTAGCTCGACCGGGTCCGGGACCTCCATCTCGAACCTCCCGGACCCTTCGAAGACCAGGCCGGTCACCCGTCCGTCGGCGGTCGGCTCCTGGAGCCAGATCCTCCCGGTGCGGAGCGTCCACCTCGCGGTGTCGATCTCGAAGGAGATGCCGTCGGCCGGGAGCGTGAGCGGGCTCGCCGAGTAGCTGCACGCGGCGATTCGCGCGTAGTCGGCTGCGATCGTCTCGGCGGTGGCCCCTGGAGGCGGAGCGCTGCGCTCAGCCTGCGCGCCGGCGACTGCGGTCGTGAGGAGGGCGACGGCCGGAAGCCAGCGGGCGACGCGGCGCCGAGCGCGGGCATGGCGTGTTCGAGAGATCCTCCACCTCTGAGATCCGGACGTTTCCTATGAGCCTTGGCCGGCCGGCGACCTGCGGGGTGACTGACTGCAGAGAGCATACGCCGATGGCGCGAGAAGACAACACCCGGCGGGGTCGACGTCCAGGACGCCGCAGTTCTCGCGCTGCTCGCCCGCCTCCTTCCCGAGGAGATCACCGCGCGGACTGTACGCGAGGAGGGTCAGTCGCTTGAGGCCTCGGCTCCCACGACCTCACGGGTCTTGCCCGCGCCGACGACCGCGACCAGACGCATCTCGACCGGTGCTGTCTGGGAGAGGAGCGCGGTCGTACCCACCGCGGTCCAGGCGGGCCGGTGCTCGCCCAGAAACTCGCGGTGGATCGGCATGTACTTGTCGAACTCGGCCTGGAACTCGGGCGAGTTCTCGGGAGTCGTGTGAAACGTCGTCAGCTCGACCACGTCGTCGAAAGTCGCGCCGGCAGAACCGAGCAGTTCGCCGGCTCGCTCGTACATGCGACGGATCTTCTCCTCGTAGGTGCCGTCGCCACCGGCCGGGATCCCGGAGACGATCACCCAATCACCGACGCGCAGAACCGGCGCGTAGCCGAACTCGTACGCGCCCTGCCACCCCGGTGGCACGTGGATGGTCATCTTCTCGGCTGCGGGCGAGGGGGTCGAGCCGAGCAGCAGGAGCGTGGTGCTGACGAGAGTGAGCTTGAGCCGGTTCATACGTTGTCTCCATGGTTCAAGAGCCGCTCGACCGTGCTCGCCACCGCCTCGACTCCAATGTCCTTCATGCACCTGTGATGCAGGAGCGGACAGCGCTTGCGGAAGCAGGGCGAGCACCAGCGGTCGGCGTAGAGCACCTGATGCTCGTCGCCGTACGGCCGCGTGCGGCTCGGGTCGGTGGGTCCGAAGATGGCGATGCAGGGCACTCCCAGGGCCGCCGCCATGTGCATCGGACCGGAGTCGTTGGTGACCAGCAGGTCGAGTCGTGCCAGCAGACCGGTGAGCTCGCCCAGATCGAGGTCGGCGCCGAGAACCGGCACCAGGTGCCCGCTCCGCTCGTGGATGCGCACCGTCGTCCAGACGTCCTTGGGCCCGGCGACGAGGATCAGACGGGCGTCGCCGTGGCGGCGGCGGATCGCGTGGGTCAGGTCGGCGAATCGCTCCCAGGGCCAGCGCTTGCTGGGGCCGAACTCGGCGCCGGCGAAGAGGCCGATGAGCGGACCCTCCGCGGTCTCGACGCGGGCGCGCTCGAGGACGGTCCGGGCCCGCTCCTTCACCGGCTCCGACGCCCTCAGCCGCGGTCGCCATCCGGCCGGCGCCGGCACGCCGGCGGCGGCCAGCAGGGCCTCGTAGTCCTCGACCTGGTGCCCACGCCGCCGCGGGCGCCCGACGGCGGGCGCCAGCAGCGCTCCGCGTAGGTTGCCCCGATAGCCGTAGCGGGTCGGCACCCCCGCCCGGTAGGGGAGCCATGCGGAGCGGAACGAGTTGGGAAGGACGAACGCCTCACGGCAGTGCGCGTCGCGGATGCGGGTGACGCTCTCCGCGGTCGATCCCCGCTCGACGACGCCGCTCACCTCGGGAACCAGCGCGAGGAGCGAGCGCAGGTGCGGCTTGGCCAGCACCAGCAGCCGGCGGCCGCTCGCGGCCAGCGCCTCGAGCACCGGCAGCGCCATCACCGTGTCTCCCACCCAGTTGGGCGCGACCACCAGGGTTCGGCTGGCCGAGCTCAGTGCTTCCTCCACCGTTCGTGCATCCAGAGCCACATCTCGGGTCGGCGGCGAATCGCCTCTTCGATCACCTCCAGGTAGCGTAGCGTCAGCTCGAGGACGGCGGCCTCCTGCGAGCCTGCGGCGCGCTCCGGCGGCTCGATCGGCGGTTGGACGACGATCCGAAACCGATCGGGCGGCTCCGGATAAGCGAAGATCGGCACCACCGGCGCGCCGGTGCGCAGCGACAGCACGGCGAGCAGCGGCGAGGTGAACGACGTCTGGCCGAAGAAAGGGGTCTCGATCCCCTCGTTCGGGTGCACCCGCTGGTCGATGACGTAGGCGACGCGTTCGTGGCGCTTGATCGCCGACAGCATGCGCCGCGCCGCGCCGCGCTTGTAGAAGATGCGGTTGCCGAAGCGCTGCCGGAAGCGGAGCAGGTCGCGCTCGACGAGCCGGTTGCGGGTGGGCCGGGCGACGACCTGCGTCGTGCCCCGATAGAGGGCGAGGGCGTAGCCGATCACCTCCCAATTGCCCAGGTGGGCGGACACGATGAGCGTGCCGCGGTCGCGGTCCTCGGCCGCCGCCAGGTGGTGCCAGCCGTCGAGGGTCAGCCGCTCGCACAGCGCCACCGGGCCGAAGCGGCCGAGGGAGACGTTGTCGATCAGCATCGAGCCGAAGTGGCGGAAGCAGCGGGCGATCAGGCGCCGCCGTTCCTCGGGACCGAGCGCGGGCATCGCCACCTCGAGGTTGTAGCGCGCCACCCGCGGGTGGCGCGGATCGAGGCGCCGCGCGAGGTCGCCGAGGGCGGCGCCGAGCGGCCGGGCGGCGCGGTGGGGCAGGGCACGGACCATTCCGCGGAAGCCGCGGCTCAGTCCCCAGCCGACGACGTCGGCGATTCCCGCCGCGCTCATGAGCCTGCCGCCCGCGGCAGGGCGTCGAGCCGTTCGTCCAGCCATGTCCACAAGCCGGCTTCAGGCCGGCACTCGAGCGGCATGCGGGCGAGCGGCAGGTCGAGGCGGCCGAGGAGCTTGACCCAGTCCTTCTCGGTGGTGAGCACCAGGTCGGCGCCGCTCGCCTGCCACTGGCGGCGGACCAGCGCCAGGCTCTCGGGCGGGTAGGCGTGATGATCCGGAAAGGTGAGCGTCTCGGCGAGCTCGTAGCCCAGGTCGCGAGCCGAGCGGGCGACCTCGGTCGGTCGCGCGACCGCCGTCACCAGCAACGCCGAGGTCCCCGGCGCCACGGTTCGTTCGCGACGATCGAGCGCCGGATGCACGACGGTCGGCGCACTGAAGCCCGGCCCGGAGAAGCCGTAGGGCGCGAGTGCCGCGGCCAGCGCGGCGCCGTCGTGCGCCCCCGGACCCGAGAGCAGGACGGCGCTCGCCCAGGCCGCCGAGGCGAGGGGCTCGCGCAGGCGCCCGCTGGGCAGCAGGCGCCCGCCGGCGAAGACGTCGCCGGCCGGAAAGACGAGGAGGTCGAGGTCGCGATAGAGCGACAGGTGGGAGAAGCCGTCGTCGAGCAGGAAGATCTCGGGCGCCGGCGTCAGCCGCTCGAGGGCGTGGACTCCCGCCCGGTAGCGGTCGGGGCCGACCACGACGGCGACGTCGCGCAGCCGCCCGGCCAGGAGCACCGGCTCGTCGCCCGCGACCAACGGGCCGAGGAGCGGGCCGTCGCCCGTGCTGACGATGCGGATGCCGCGTCCCCGGCTCTTGTAGCCGCGGGTGAGGATGGCGACCCTCAGACCGCGGTCGCGCAGGTGTGCGGCCAGCGCCGCGGTCAGCGGCGTCTTGCCGGCGCCGCCCCAGTGCAGATTGCCGACGCTCACCACCGGCCGCGGCAGGCGGCCGGCGCGAGTGCGGTGCCATCGGCGTCGCAGCTTGTGGGCCTGGCCGTAGAGGAGCTGCCAGGGCGAGCGCGGCGGAGCCGGCGACTGGAGGGCGGTCTGGCTCATGCGGGGCCGCCGAGCTGTTCGAGGATCGGCTGGAGAACCTTCCGGGTGGCGGCGAGGGCGCCGCGGTTCGCGGTCAACAGCTCGGACGCGCGCGCGGCCACGGCCTCGGCCTCGGCGGGCTCGGCGAGCCAGGCCGACCAGGCTTCCCCGAGCTCCGCGGCGTCGCGCACCCGCACCCACGCCCGCCGGCGATCGAAAGCCTCGGCGATCTGGCGGAAATTGTCCATCGACGGTCCGACGGCGACCGCGGTTCCACAGCGCGCCGGCTCCAGCGGGTTGTGACCGCCGGTGGGCGCCAGCGTGCCGCCGACGAACGCCGCCGCGGCAACGCGGTAGAGGCCGGCGAGCTCGCCGAGGCTGTCGAGCAGGACCGTGTCCGGACGCTCTTCCCCGCCGGCGCCGGGGAGCTCGCTCCGACGCACGGTGCGCATTCCCGACTGTCGCAGGAGCCGTTCCACCTCGGGCCAGCGCTCCGGGTGTCGCGGCACCAGGATCAACAGGGCGCGGTCGCCGCCGCCCAGCGCCCGAAAGGCTTCGAGCACCTGGGCCTCCTCGCCGCTCATCGTCGAGCCGGCGATCAGGATCGGCCGCCCGGCGGCGAGCCTTCGGAGCTCCGCCTCGAGCTCTTCGTGAAAGGTGGGCTCCGACGTTTCGTACTTGAGATTGCCGGTGACCGCGACGCGCTCGCCGGCGATGCCGAGCTCGAGCAGGCGGCGGCGGTCGGCGTCGCTCTGCACCGCGAAGGCGTCGACGCGTCCGAGCGTCAGACCGAGCAGGGGTCGCATTCGCGACATGCGCGCGAAGCCGCGATCGCTGATCCGGCCGTTGAACACCGCGATCGGCAGCTCTCGGCGCTTGGCGCGATGCAGCACCAGCGGCCAGAAGTCGCCTTCGCACAGGAGGAGCGCGCGGGGCTGGAAGCGCCGCATGAATCGCCGTACCGCGAATCCGAGCTCGAACGGCAGATAGGCGACGGCGGCCCGCTCGCCGAGGGCGGCGCGGGCGCGGCGCTGGCCGGTGGGAGTGACGGTGGTGACCAGCAGCGGCAGCTCTTCGGGCAGGGAGGCGACCAGCGTCGCCGCCACGCCCACCTCGCCGACCGAGACGGCGTGGATCCACAGCGGCCGCTCCGGAACCGGACCGCGGTAGCCGCCCAGCCGCCCCGGCAGGGTCTCGAGGTAGTGGCGTCCCCGGAAAACCAGCAGCACGGGCGCAGCGAGCAGCAGAGCGAGCGCGATCGCGAATTGATAGAGGAGCCACATGGAGGAGCCCGACGGAGGCTGCCGAGACGCAGGTTCCGACTCCGGCGGGAGTATAATCCGTGGCGCTCGATGCCGAGGTCGGTGCGGCGGCCGTCACAGCGCCGGACAGGGTGGTGATGCGACCCTAGACGCCGGCCCCGGACCGCCCGTAAACCCGAATGCAGGGATTATTTTGCCGTCGCCAGCACAGCCATCGACCGATCGCTCCGAGCTCTCCGACCGAGAGCTCCTGCTCGCCCTGCAGCGCGACGAGGAGTGGGCGCTCGACACTCTGATCGAGCGCAAGTCGCGGCAGCTGCTGCAGCACGTCTACCGCATGGTGGGCGACCGCGAAGACGCTCGCGACATCGTGCAGCTCAGCTTCGTCCGGGTGTGGGAGCATCGCGCCCGATTCGACGCGCGATGGAGCGTCAACACCTGGGTCTACCGCATCGCCAGCAACCTGGCGATCGACCTGCTGCGCTCGAGGCGCAGCCAGTTCCGGCAGCTCGAGCCGGTGCGACGCCACTTTTCGGACCTCGGCGAGGTGAAGCAGCGTTCGGAGCACGCCCGGCTCGGTCGCCAGGAGGTCGAGCGCATCCTGCACGAGCTGGCCGCCGGCTTGACCGAGAAGCAACGCCAGGTCTTCCTGCTGCGTGAGCTGGCCGGCCTCAGCTCGCGCGAGGTGGCCCAGATCGCCGGCTGCCGCGAGTCGACCGTTCGCAACCACCTGTTCACGGCTCGCAAGCACCTGCGCGCCGAGCTGGCCAGGCGCTATCCGGAATACGCGGGTGTCGGCCGGTCCCTGCCGGCACCGTGCGAGGGCGCGACGTGAGCTGTCCCGATTGGCGGCGGCTGCTCCTCGATCGCGACCGGGCGCTCGCCGAGGCGGATTTCGAGAGCTCGCCGGACTGGCGCGGCGCGGTCGACCATCTGGCCGGGTGTGGCCGCTGCCGGGCGGCGGCGGTGGAGCTGGACCCCTCCATGCTGTTCGTGGCGCAGCCTCCGCTCGAAGTGGACGACGATGAGATCGAGCGGATCAAGACCAACGTGAGAACCCTGCGCCGCGCGCGCGAGACCGAGCGGACCGCGGGCGAGCTGCGCCGCCGGATCGGCCGGGCGGCGGCCGCGGCGGCGATCATCGCCCTGGCCTTCTTGCTTCCCCAGCAGAGCTTCCGGCAGCCGGAGACCGCGTCCACCCAGCTGGAACCGGCCGCGGAAACGAGCTCGCCGCCGGCCGGAAGACTCACTCTCGTCGACGGACCGGCGCCGATGATCGAGCCCCTCGATCTGCCGCTGGCCCGGATCTACCAGCTGGGAGAAGAGGACCTGTCGGTCATCATGGTCGTCGACGAGTCGATCGACGTCTAGCCCGACCTTCGATCCGGAGCCTCCGGTGCCGACCTCCACCAAGAATCGTGCCGGCAGCGTCCGGTCGCTCATGCTGACGATAGCGATGCTCACCACCGCGGCCCAGGCCCAGCCCGACGCTTCCCGGCCTGCCAACGACGAGCGGGTATTCACGCTGATCCATCAGACCGCCGCCGAAGCGGTGAGCCTGGTCTATCCCTACCTCTCGCCGGAAGGCACGGTCGAGCTGCGCCCCGGCGGCAATGCCCTGGTGGTGCGTGACACCCCGGCCGTCATCGCGGAGATCGCCCGGTTGCTGCGCGACTTCGATCACCCGGCGCAGTCGATGCGGCTCGAGATCCAGATCGTGAGCGCCGGCACCGAGGGCGGCGACGAGTCGGGCCTGTCGCCCGAGCTGGTGGCGCGGCTCCAGAAGCTGCTGCGCTACCGCTCCTACCGCCTGGTGGCCACCTCCAGGGTCGATGCGTCGGAGGGGTGGGACGTGGTGTCGGCTCTCGGGCCCGACTACGAGGTGGACTTTCGGCTCGGTCTGGTCGGCGCCGACCGCCGGGTCAAGCTCCACGGCTTCCGCGTCTTGCGCCGCGAAGGCGACGACGAGACCAAGCCGCTGATCCACACCAATCTGAACCTGCAGCTCGACAAGCCGATGGTGCTCGGGCTGGCGCGCACCGAGTCGAGCGAGCGGGCGCTCATGGTGGTTCTGCACTGCCGCAAGAGAGACGAGACGGACGAGCGCTGAGGCGTCGACCGCGAGCCGGACATGGAATTCGTTTGCAAGATAGGCACTCCCGAGGGGCGGATCCTCGAAGAGGAGCGCAGCGCCCGCGACGAGCAGGCGATGCGCAAGGAGCTCGAGCAGCGCGGCTACCATGTGTTCGAGATCCGGCGCCAGGGGCTGCTCGGCCGGCTGCCGCTGCCGCGATGGGGTCAGCGGCGGACGAGAATCAGCGATCGGGTGCTGCGACTGTTCAACCAGGAGCTGGCGGCTCTGCTCAAGTCGGGGCTGCCGATCGTCCAGGCGCTCGACGTGCTCGTCGATCGTCAGCGGGATCCGTTCTTCCGCGACATCCTCGAGGACATTCGCGAGCAGGTTCGAACCGGCACGGACCTCTCCGAGGCGATCGTCTCCTACCCGGACGCGTTCCCTCCGATCTACGGACCGACGCTGCTGGCCGGCGAGCGGACGGGCGAGCTCGAGAAGGTGGTGCGCCGGTTCGTGCGCTATCAGGAGGTGATCGGCGAAGCGCGGTCGAGGGTGGTCTCGGCGCTGGTCTACCCCGCCGTGTTGGTGCTCCTGTCGTTCGGGCTGATCGCGGTGATGACGCTCTACGTGGTGCCCAAGTTCACAGAGTTCTTCTCCGCGCTCGACACCCAGCTGCCGCTGATCACTCGCATCACCCTGGGCCTGTCGGGGTTTGCGAGCGCCAACTGGCCGATTCTGCTCACGGCCGGAGTCGCGATCTACGTCTTCATCAAGCGCTGGAGCCGCACCCAGCTCGGACGGCTCGCCATCGATCGCGCCAAGCTTCAGCTACCGGTCCTCGGCGGCATCTTCGAGCGGCTCGCCTTTTCCGAGTTCACCCGCTCGCTGGCCACCCTGCTGGCGGGCGGCATGCCGATGGTCACCTCGCTGCAGAGCGCCACCGGCGCGGTCGGCAATGCCTACATCCGGCGCGCCCTGGCGCCGTTGACCGACTGGGTCAAGGAAGGGCTGGCCCTCCACCAGGCGTTGACCGACTCGCGGATCGCTCCCGATATCACCATCGACATGGTCAAGGTAGGCGAGGCGACCGGAGCGCTGGACGAGATGCTCAACCACGCGTCGGACTTCCTCGATCAGGAAGTCGAGACCCAAATGCAGCGCCTGCTGGCGCTCCTCGAGCCGGTGATGCTGGTCTTCATGGGGACCGTCGTTGCGCTGCTGCTGGTGTCGGTCTATCTGCCGCTCTTCAGCCTGCTCGGCGAGGTGAGGCAGTGACGGAGGAAAGCTCATGACCGTAGAAGACCGTGAGACCCGCCCGAGCGAGGCGCACGAGCTGGCGCCGCGCGAGGTGGAGGAGCGCCGCCGCGCTCAGGAGCTGGCCGAGCAGTACGGCCTCGAGTACGTGGACGTCGCGCGGCTGCGCATCGACAACGACCTCTTCAGGACTACGCCCTTCGATCTGATGCTGCGGTACGGTTTCATCCCCGAGGCGCAGCTCGAAGGCCGGGTGTCGATCGTGATGGCCGATCCGACCGACATCACCAAGCTCGACGAGGTCGAGCTGCTGCTCGGGCAGCCGCTGGAGATCAAGGTCGGCTCACGCAGCGGCATCGACGAGCTCCTGCAGAGGTCGGAGAGCGCTCAGCAGGTGCTCGACGAAGCGACCGAGGACTTCCGCATCCAGCTCGTTCAGGAAGACGGCGACGGCGAAGAGGTGCTGTCGATCGACCGCATCACCCAGGACTCGAGCCCGATCATCCGGCTGGTCGATTCGACCATCTTCAACGCCATCCAGAGGCGCGCGAGCGACATCCATGTCGAGACCCGCGAGACCGAGGTGGTGGTCAAGAACCGCATCGACGGTGTGCTCTACCAGGCGATGGAGCCGATCGACAAACGCCACCACCAGACCGTGATCAGCCGGATCAAGGTGATGGCGGAGCTGGACATCGCCGAAAAGCGGGTCCCTCAGGACGGCCGCTTCAAGCTCCGCTTCGAAGGCCGCACCATCGATTTCCGCGTCTCGATCATGCCCTCGGTGCACGGCGAGGACTGCGTGATCCGGATTCTCGACAAGGAGTCGATGAGCAAGGAGTTCAAGACCCTGAGACTGCCGATCCTCGGGTTCGACGACAGAACCGTGCAGCGTCTGCGCTGGTTCATTCGCGAGCCGTACGGAATGGTGCTGGTCACCGGGCCGACCGGCTCGGGTAAGACGACCACGCTCTACGCCTGCCTCTCGGAGATCCAGTCGTCGGAGGACAAGATCATCACCATCGAGGATCCGGTCGAGTATCAGCTCAAGGGAATCACTCAGATCCCGGTGAACGAGAAGAAGGGCCTCACTTTCGCGCGCGGACTGCGGTCGATCCTCCGCCACGATCCGGACAAGATCATGGTCGGCGAGATCCGCGACGAGGAGACCGCCCAGATCGCCGTCCAGTCGGCGCTCACCGGCCATCTGGTGTTCACCACCGTGCACGCCAACAACGTGGTCGACGTGCTGGGCCGCTTCCTCAACATGAACGTCGACCTCTACAATTTCGTCTCGGCGCTCAACTGCGTGCTCGCGCAGCGGCTCGTGCGCCGGGTGTGCGACAACTGCAGGCGACCGATGGAGTTGACCGAGGAGCTGACCCGCGAGAGCGGTCTCGCGGAAGGGTTCGTCGCCGAGACGACCTTCTACGAGGGCACCGGGTGCATCGAGTGCAACGGCACCGGGTTCCTCGGCCGTACCGCCATCTCCGAGCTGCTGAATCTGTCCGATCGCATTCGCGAGCTGATCCTCGAGCGGCGGCCGGCGTCGGAGATCAAGCGCGCGGCCAAGGAAGAGGGAATGAGCTTTCTGCGCGAATCCGCGCTCGAACGAGTCGCCCAGGGAGTGACGACGCTACGTGAGATCAACAAAGTTACCTTCGTGGAGTAAGCGCCTGCTCGGGCTCGACCCGCAGCCGGTGCCGCCGCATGTCTTCGGCATCGAGCGGCGGCGGCTGCGTTACGGCCTCTTTCCCACCAACGGCGACGGCGTGCGCTTCGGCGAGTACCACAGCGTCGAGCTCGACGAGGATTTTTTCAGCGACGGGCCTTTGGGCGGCCTGGTCCGCGAGCCGGCGGAGCTGCAGGCCGCGATCGGCGAGCTTCTCGCCAAGGGCTCGATGCCGGTGAAGGAGGCCTCGCTGGTGCTTCCCGACGACTGGTTCCGGATCACCTTCTCCGAGGCGGGCGAGCTGCCGCGCAAGCCCGACGAGCGGCTCGAGCTACTACGCTTCAAGCTGAAGCTGCAAGTGCCGTTTCGGATCGAAGACCTGCGCCTCGACGCGCGCGAGGTGCCGCCGCTGGCGAGCCAGGAAGAGCCGCGGCGGGTGGTGATGGGATTCGGCAGCAGTCAGCTGCTCACCCAGGTCGAGGAGGCGTTCGGCGAGCGCGGCATCCGGCTGGGACACATCTCGAACCAGAGCCTGTCGCTGCTCACCGCCCTGCACGCGGCGCTGGGCGGACTCGATCTGGCGGCGGTTGCCCTGGTCGCCGAGAATGCCTACAGTCTGCTCATCATCCAGCGCGGCGAGCCGGTGGTACATCGCTACAAGTCCTACCACACGGAGCTGCCGCCGGAGGCGCTGCGTCGATTCGTGCTGCGAGACCTGCGACTGACCCGTACCTTCCTGGCCGAGAAGCTCGGCCGCGACGAGGTGCAGCGGATCGTGCTCGTCGGTCCGCGGACGGCCGAGGCGCCGTGGAGTGACTGGCTGCAGGAGGCTTTCGAAGCCACGCCGAGCCTGCTCGGCGAGGAATGGCCGTTCCTCGAAGGCATCTCTCCCAGCGTCGAAGCCAACGAGGTCGCTCCGCTGTTCGGCGCCGCCTGCACGGAGGTCGCGTGAGCCACGAGCTGAACCTGGCGCGCCGGCCATTCCTGAATCCGCGGCCGGTGGTGCGCGTCACCCTGCTGCTCTGGCTCGTCGGACTGGCGGTGGCGGGTTTCAACGTCAGGCTCTATCTGTCCCACTACTCCGGCTCCAGCGAGAATCGCGATCGGCAGCGCGATCTACAGACCTCGCTCGAGCGCGAGCGTGGAGAGGTCGCGGCTCTGGAGGCCGAGCTGGCCGGCTACGACGTGGAGTTCTTGAACGAGCAGGCGGCCTTCCTGAACTCGAAGATCTCGGAGCGGAGCTTCTCGTGGAGCAATCTGTTCGACCGGCTGGCCGAGGTGATGCCCGCCGATCTGCGGCTGGTCACCCTGTCGCCGTCGTTCGAGAGCGAGAGCCGACGAGGCCGGACCGCGGCCGAGGAGAACGAGGTCGTGCTCGGAATTCGAGGCACGGCCTTGAGCTCCGAGGTGGTGCTGGCGTTTGTCGACGCTCTGTTCAGCCATCGCAGCTTCCGTGCGCCGAATCTGAGCAAGGAGTCGCTGCGAGATGATCAGCTGGTCGACTTCAGCCTGAGCGTGATCTACGCCGCCCATCGACCGCCGGCGGAGGCCGTGGCGGGCGGCGACGCGAACGAGAACGAAGCCTCGGCGCCCGCGACGGCGGGAGACGACGGGACCGGGGAAGGGGCGGCGAGGGAGCCCGCGGCCGCGGCGCCGACGGAGGTGACCGAATGACCGTCGGCGGTGGCGCGTGGCGGGCACACACCCGCTGGTGGGTACCGGCCCTCGCTTTTCTGGCAGCCAATCTGGTGCTGCTGTCGGCCTACCGCCTGGTTCTGGCCGGCCAGGCGCAGTTGCGCAGCTCGAGGATCGAGCGCAGCCAGGCGGAGCTCGACCAGCTGGCCGCGGAGCGAGAGCGTCTGACCGAGTCCGTGGCGCGGCTGCAGGGCAGCCGTAAGGCGATCGACCGGTTCTACGGCGATCAGCTGTCGAGCGAGAATGTGCGGCTGACGCGGATCCTCGCCGAGGTCCGGGAGCTGGCCACCCGCTCCGGTCTCGAGCCGACCAACGTCAACTACGGCAAGGA
>JAHEKO010000041.1:0-2780 GCA_024638355.1 Acidobacteriota bacterium | reverse complement strand
ACCGGTTCTACGGCGATCAGCTGTCGAGCGAGAATGTGCGGCTGACGCGGATCCTCGCCGAGGTCCGGGAGCTGGCCACCCGCTCCGGTCTCGAGCCGACCAACGTCAACTACGGCAAGGAGGAGCTCGAGGACCACGGTCTGCTTCGCCGCTCGATCGAATTCAGCGTCGAAGGCACCTACCTGGAGTTCCGGCGCTTCGTCAACCTGCTCGAGCTGAGCGACTCGTTCCTGGTGCTGGAGCGGGTCGGGCTGCGGGGAGGCGAGGAGGGCGGTCCCGAGCTGCGCATCGCCCTGGGCGTCAGCACACTCTTCACCAGCCCCGAAGGCGAGCCCGACGGGGCGGAGGCGGGCGGCTCGACATGACGCCGAAGCGCCAGAAGCAGGTTCTCGCGGTGCTCGGGGTTCTCCTGATGGTCTTCATCGCACGGGCGGTGATCAAGGTGAGCTCCTCCGGCTCGCCGCGGGGAAAGCGCCGCGCCGCGCTCTCGCGGCCGCTGCCCCGAGCCGGTGGGAGCGGCACGGTCGCCGGGCCCGAGATCGTCGAGCTGAAGATGAGCGACCTGGAGCGCAAGCCGAGCGAGTTCCAGCCCGGCCGCGATCCGTTCCGCTTTCAGCCCAAGGCGCGGCCCAAGCCGCCGCCGCCACCACCGCCGAAGCCGCGGCCCCAGCCGCAGCCGCAGAGGGCTCCGGCTCCCCAGCAGCCGGCCGCGCCGCAACCGCCCGAGCCGACATTCGTTTTTCTTGGTAGTTTCGGACCGGAGGACCGGCGTATCGCCGTCTTTTCCGACAGCGCGGAGATCTTCAACGTGATCGAAGGGGATGTTTTCAAGGAGGCCTTCGTGGTCCGCAAGATCGGCTACGAATCGGCCGACGTAGGCTGGGTGAACTTCCCCGAAGAGCCGGCTCGCCGGCTGGTGGCCGGCGGGTGACGGAGATGCGCAAGCTCACCGCAGGCCTGTTCACGCTCGTTCTTCTGGCGAGCCTCGCCGGCTGCTCCAGCCACCGCCTGTACCGCGAGGCGGAGCAGGCGCAGCAAGTCGGCGATTGGGATCGCGCCGTGGTGCTCTATCTGGAGCTACTCGAGCGCCAGCCGAACAACGTAACCTACCGCAGCGGCCTGCTGCGAGCGAAGATTCGCGCCTCGCAGGATCACTTCGAGCGCGCCAAGAAGCTGCACGAGGCGGGCGCCCTGGAGCGTGCCCAGCTCGAATACCTGCAGGCGGTGCAGCTCGACCCGACCAATCAGTACGCCCAGGTACAGCTCGAGAGGGTGCGCTCCGAGCTGCTCGCCCGGCGCGAGGCCGGCTCGAGCTCGCTGACCCTCCAGGAGCTCAAGGACCGGAACACCGGCTCCCGGCCGCAGCCGCCGGTTCTCGATCCCCGCTCGAACAAACCGATCAGTCTGGGCTTTCCCAACGCCGCCTCGATCTTCGACATCTACAAGTCGCTCGGCAAGGCGTTCGGCATCAACATCCTGTTCGATCCCAAGCTTCGCCCGCAGCAGGTGACCATCGAGCTGGTGGACGTCACCGCGCAGAGCGCCCTCGAGATCCTGATGCGGACGGCCAATCACTTCTACAAGGTGCTCGACGAGCACACCATCATCGTGGCCGAAGACACGCCGCAGAACCGCCGGGCCTACGAGGACCTGGTGATTCAGACGTTCTTCCTGTCGAACTCCGAGACCAAGGACGTGATGACCATGCTGCGCAGCCTGGTCGGAGCGAAGAACGTCGCCTCGAACGACCAGCTCAACGCCATCGTCCTGCGCGACACCGCCGACAAGGTGAAGGTCGCCGAGAAGATCATCGCCACCAACGACAAGTCGCGCGGCGAGGTGGTGATCGACGTCGAGCTGCTGCAGATCAACACCAACACCCTGCAGGACCTCGGGGTCAGCCTGAGCAGCTACCAGGTGACGCAGAGCCTCGACCCCAACCCGATCCAGGTCTCGGAGCTCGACTTTCTCGACGCGAGCAACTGGATGCTCAACCTGCCGTCGATCATCTACGATTTCGTGCGCGCCAGCAGCGACGCGCAGCTGCTGGCCAATCCGCAGCTGCGGATCAGCGACGGCGAGCAGGCGACCCTTCACATCGGCGACCGGGTGCCGATCCCGGTAACCACCTTCAACACCGCCCAGACGGTGGGCGGCAACATCGTGCCGATCACCTCATTCCAGTATCAGGACATCGGCATCCGGCTCGACATCACGCCGCGCATCCACCACAACCAGCAGGTGTCGCTGGAGCTGAGCGTCGAGTTCAGCCAGCTCGCAGGCAGCGTGAGCGGCGCCGGCGGCCAACAGCAGCCGATCATCGGCACGCGCACCATCGAGTCGACCATCCGCCTGCTCGACGGCGAGACCAACTTCCTCGCCGGCCTGATTCGCGAAGACGAGACCAACAACAAGGTCGGTGTGCCGGGCCTGATGGACATTCCCGTCGTCGGCCGCCTCTTCTCCAAGACCAGCGTCGACCGCACGCGCAACGATCTCGTCCTCACCCTCACGCCGCACATCGTGCGGACGCCGAACATCACCGAGGAAGACCTGCTGCCGATCTGGGTCGGCACCGAGCAGAACATCACCTTCCGCGGCGGCAGCCCGCGCGTGGAGTCCGAGGTCGAGGGGCCGTTCGACCAGGAAGAAGAGGGCGGCGCCGAGCGGATTCGCGAGATGATCCGCCGGCGGATCCAGAATCTGCCGCGCGGATTGCGCGAAGGGCAGGAAGAGGAGACCGAGGAGCCGAGCGGCATCGACCTGGCGCCGGTCACCGG
>JAHEKO010000414.1 GCA_024638355.1 Acidobacteriota bacterium | reverse complement strand
GCGGTGCTGATGGCGACGCCGACGCCCGAGAAGGCGCGGACCTGGCTCGCCCGACTCACCGAGGAGGCGCACGTGGCGGGCACCGAGGAGGAGAAGCGCGTCGCCGAGTACGTGCGGGAACGCCTGGACGCGTTCGGGCTCGAGACCGAGATCGTTCGCTACGAGGTCTTCCTGAATCATCCGAAGGAGGTCTCGCTGCGGCTGGTGGAGCCGGTCGAGGAGGAGCTGGCTCTGATGGAGGACTTCCTCGAGGTCGACAAGGACTCTGCGGCCCGGGGCGTCTTTCCCGCCTTTCACGGCTACGGCGCGTCGGGAACGGCCGCCGGCCAGGTGGTCTACGCCAACTACGGCACCCCGGACGATTTCGCCGAGCTCGAAAAGATGGAGATCTCGGTCGAAGGACGGATCGTGCTGGCGCGCTACGGCAAGGTCTTTCGCGGCCTCAAGGTGCGCGAGGCCGAGCGGCGGGGTGCGGCGGGCGTCCTTCTCTACTCCGACCCCGAGGACGACGGCTACATGCAGGGCGACGTCTATCCCGACGGCCCGATGCGTCACCCGTCGGCGATCCAGCGCGGCTCGGTCCAGTTCCTCTCGATCCAGCCGGGCGATCCGTCGACGCCCGGCTACCCGTCGCGCGACGGCGCGCCGCGCTCGAGCCGCGCCGAGATGAAGACGGTGCCGCGCGTCCCGTCGCTGCCGATCAGCTACCGCGAAGCCGAGAAGATCCTGCGTGCGCTGGGCGGCGAGCGGGTGCCCGACGAATGGCAGGGCGGCCTGCCGTTCTCGTACCACGTCGGTCCCGGCGGGGCGGCGGTCGAGATGTCGGTCGAGATGGACGAAGGCCTCAAGCCGATCTACAACGTCTTCGGCTACATTCGCGGCTCCGCCCGTCCGGAGAGGACGGTGATCCTCGGCAATCACCGCGACGCCTGGACCCACGGCGCCGTCGACCCCAACTCGGGCACCACCGCCTGGCTCGAGACGGCGCGCGCGGTCGCGGCGGCGGTCGCGGCCGGCTGGCGGCCGGCGCGCACGATCGTCTTCGCCAGTTGGGACGCCGAAGAGTACGGCCTGGTTGGCTCGGTCGAGTGGGGAGAGGATCGGGCCGAGGAGCTCGGGGCCAACGCGGTGGCCTACCTGAATCTCGACAGCGCGGTGACCGGCTCGAGATTCGGAGCCGGTGGAACGCCATCGCTGCGCGACCTGGTGCGCGAGTCGATCGCTCGCGTGCCGGAGCCGTTCAAGGGCGGCACGGTCGGCGAGCAGTGGGAAGCGCGAATGCGCGACGAGTGGGCGAAGAGCGAGCCGGTGGATCTCGACGAGCCCGACTCCGAGTTCGAGCTCCACCTCGGCCAGCTCGGATCGGGTTCCGACTACACGGTCTTTCTGGACCATCTGGGGATTCCGTCGATCAACTTCGGCTTCGGCGGCAAGTACGGCGTCTACCACTCGATCTACGACAACTTCCGCTGGATGGAGGAGTACGGCGATCCCGGCTTCGTGTACCACGCGGCCGCGGCGCGCTTCTACGGCCTGGTCGCGATGCGCCTGGCGGCGGCCGACGTTCTGCCGCTGCGCTACGGCTCCTACGCGCGGGCGCTGCGCCGGGAGCTCGACGAGCTGCGCCGCGACGTCATACGCAAGCGGCGGCAGTCCGACGAGCCGCCTGCCGCGCTGGGCAGCTTCAGCTCCGTGCTCGGCGCCCTCGAGGCTCTCGAGCGTGCCGGGACCGAGGCCGATGGCGCTGCCGACCGGATTGTCGCCGCCGGCGACGGCACGGCCGCGGCTGCCTTCAACGAAGCCCTGCTGCTCGCCGAGCGGGCGCTCTTGACCGAGGACGGCCTCCCCGGCCGCCCCTGGTTCAAGAACGTGATCTACGCGCCCGGTCTGACCACCGGGTACGCGCCGTGGCCCTTTCCGGAGCTCCGCCAGGCGTTCGAAGAAGAGGATTCCTCGCTCTTCGAGCGCGGCGCCGGGCGGGTAGTGGCGGCGTTGACCGAGATGAGCCGGCGGCTCGACGCCGCGGCCGCCGCCGGGTCGGCGCCGTGATCCTCGATCGGCCCGCCTCGACCCGAGCGCAGGTCGCCGCGGTCGCGGGCCTGGCGGTGATCATCGCGATCCGCCACTGGACGCACGCGATCGTCCAGATTCCGTACAACGACGAGATCCCCTACATGAGGGCGGTCGACTTCGTCCTCTCCGGCCAATCCCCCTACACGCGGGGGAACTACCTCTATCCGCCGCTCCTGGCGGTGGTCGGGGCGCGGGTCGTGGAGGCGTTCGGCACCCCGGTTTTTCTCTACATGCTGCGCGCGCTCTCGTATCTGGGCATGGCGGCGACGGTCTGGGTCAGCCTGCTCGTCGTGCCCTGGCGTCGCTGGTTCCTTCCGGCCGCGGTGGCGTTCGTCTGCCTGGTGCCCTCGGCGACCTTCACGATCGAGCTCCACAACATCTCGCCGGCGATCGCCGGCACGACGCTCGCCGCGCTGTGGCTCTGGCCGCGGCGGCCGCTCCTGTCCGGCGCGCTCCTCGGCCTCGGCGCGGTCGTCAAGCCGATGGTTTTCCTGGTGCCGTTCCTGCTCGTGATCCATCGGCCGAAGGCCGGCGGCTCGACGCATCTGCTGGCCGGCGGCGTGGGCATCGCGGTCACCGGTCTGTTGCTCTGGCTGCCTCCCTACTTCACCGAGATGCTGTCGCTCGCGTCACGCTCCGCGACCATTCCCCGCTCGGTGTCGTTTCACCGCCTCGCCTACGTCGCCGGCTGGGAGGAGAATGCGATCTGGATCTCGGCGGCGATCGCCCTGGTGGCCGTGGTCGTGGTGCGTAGGCTGGAGCTCGGCCGGCTCGAGTTCCTGGTGGTCTCGGTGACCGCGTCGCTCATGGCGACTCCGGTGCTGTGGAATCACACGCTCTTCTTGGCGCTGCCGATCCAGGCGATGGTGCTCGAGCGCCTCGCCTGCCGCCGGCGGGAAGGCCGTCTCGGGCACCGCTTCGAGGCGGCCTTCGTGCTCCTCGGGGTGGCGGCCATCCAGCTCTCGATCGGAGCCAGCAGCGTCGACGACCAGGGCTCCGCCTTCCAGATTCTCAGCACCCTGCCGATCGCGGTGGCGCCCTTCGCCCTCGCCGCCTATCTGCTGGGGACCGGCGGCTGGCCCGAGCCGGCCGCAAGCCCGGATCAGGCTAGCGGCTGACCTCGGTCAGGATCTTCCAGGAGCCGCCCTCCTCGGCCAACACGAGCGTCTTGCGCACGAGGTCGCTGAAGGTGTTGGAGCGGTAGGCCTGGAGGAACTCGACCTCGATGCGCCCCTCGCCGGCCGCCCGCGTCGTGATGTCGCTCACGTCGACCTGAACGAAGGTCGGTGCCGCCAGTCGCTGTCGGCGCTGCGCCGCCCACGCCGCGCGGCTCATGTCGCCGCCGGGACGGTAGTCGGCAGCGTAGAAGGCCAGGTAGTCGTCGACGCGCTGGTCGGACCACGCGCTCGCCCATTCCAGAACCAGCGAGCGAGCGGCGAGCTCCTCGGGAGCGACCTCGGCCTCGGGCTCCAGCTCGGCGGGTAGCCCGGGCGCCGGTTCGATCTCCTCGGCGAGCTTCGAGGCCTCGACGACTTCGGTGGTCGGCTCCGCGGGCGCCGCCGAGCCGCTCGCCAGCCGCTCTTCCAGAGCACGGCGCCGCTCGTCGGCCGCCGCGAGCGCCGCGCGCTCGGCGGCCAGGTCGCGGCTCAACCGATCGAGAAGGTCCCGCTTTCGAGCCAGATCGCCGCTGGTGGTGTCGGCCATCTCGCTCCGTTGCTCCAGGGTGCGCTTCTCGGCTTCGGCGGCGTCGAG